>PMYN01000033.1:76078-116181 GCA_003171215.1 Gemmatimonadota bacterium
TTCGCGCCGACGATCGTGCGCGTGGTGTCGGACTCGAGCACGTGCGAGAGGCGCTCACGCGCCGCGGCCGAGAGAACTTCCTGCGGATTTTGCAGCACGCCCGTCGATCCGACGATCCATCCCGCGGGCATGTCGATCTTCACGTCGAAGTGCCCGAAGTTGTTGTAAAACTCCGAGGGCCCGAGGTACGGATCGGTGTCCCATCCGCCCTGGCGAAGGTCGTCGAACACGGCGACTCGCGGATACCACTGCGCGACCTGATAGAGCGTGTCGGCCCAGCGCCCCATGCGAATGCCGCGCACGTTGTCGGCGCGCGGAACGCGGAAGCTCCACTCGGCTTCGATCGTCGCGCTTCCCTTCGCGGCGATCGGATTCGGAAGTGTGATGCGCGCGGAGGTGGTGTTGACGCCCGTTGCCGCGAGGCGCACGGCAGGCGGCGCGGCGCCGCGCCCGCCGCCGCCGCGGCCCGCCGGCGGCGGGCTGAGATCCACGGCTTCACCGTTCACCGTGAGCTTCGAAAGTTTCATCCCCTCCGTGATCTCCGTGACGGCCTCTGCACGCGCGACGTTGGGCGCGAACAGGTTCTGGTCGAGGCGCATGACAATCGTGCGCATCGCGGAATCGCTCTGGTTGTGAATGACCGCGGTCTCGCGGCCGGTGATCATCGACGTGGTCGGCTCGAAGCGCGCGTTGATCGTGTAGTCCATCCAGAGCTGCCAGTAGTTGCGGCCCGGCCGTCCGGTGGAGTCGCGCGTGCCGGCGTCGAAGGCGCGCCGGATCATGTTCGTGAGCGGGATGTCGTGGCGGACGGCGCGCTCAGGGATCTTCGAAGCGGGTTGCGCGCGGCCAGCCTGCGGCGCCAGCGCGGCGACCGTGGCGAGCGCGAGCGGAATGAGTGCGCCGAACCGATTGCTCGTGCGAGCCATGCGAACTCCTGGTGCGTGAACGGGTGCCCCTTCAACGGGAATCCTGCCGTGCCCGAGAGATACCACAGATGCGCGCAACGGGGGAGTGGCTTAAGGTTTCTCATGCGCCGCGCGCTCCTCTTCCTGTGCATCCCGTTGCTGAGTTGCGCCACCGCGCCGCGCGCCGGCGGTCCTGCGTACAGGAATTCCACGCTCCCGGTCGACGCGCGCGTCCGCGACCTGCTCGGCCGCATGACGCTCGAGGAAAAGTTCTGGCAGCTGTGGATGGTGCCGGGCGACCTCGACAGCGGAACCACGTTGTATCAGCACGGCGTGTTCGGGCTGCAGGTTCGCGAGCACGGAATCGTTTCAGACGGCAGCGATCCCGGGGCGGCTGCGCGGAGAATGGCCGGGAAGCTGAACTCGATCCAGCGTTATTTCGTCGAGCGCACGCGTCTCGGCATCCCGATCATCCCGTTCGAAGAGGCCGTGCACGGTCTCTACGGAAACGGCGGAACCATGTTTCCCGCGGCGATCGCGCTCGCCGCGACGTGGGATACCTCGCTCATGGGTGCCGTCGCGACGGCGATCGCGACCGAATCGCGCACGCGCGGCGTTCGGCAGGTGCTCTCGCCGGTGATCAACATCGCGAACGACCCGCGATGGGGCCGGGTGGAGGAGACGTACGGCGAGGACCCGTGGCTGACCACGGCGATGACGCTCGCGTTCGTGCGGCCCTTCGAGCGGATGGGTGTGGTGACGACGCCGAAGCACTTCGTCGCGAACGTCGGCGAAGGCGGGCGCGACAGCTATCCGATCGACTTCGACGAACGCATGCTCGACGAAGTGTTCTTCCCGCCGTTCAAGGCCGCCATCCAGCAGGCCGGCGCGCGCTCCGTCATGGCGTCGTACAACTCGGTGAACGGACAGCCGGCGACGGCGAACGAGTGGCTGCTCACGAAAGTGCTGCGCGACGACTGGAGCTTCGGCGGCATCGCGATCGGCGACCAGGCGGGGACCGGCGGCGCGCAGGTGCTGCACTTCACGAGCCCGAACAATCTCGTGTCCACCAAGCAGGCGATCGAAGCGGGACTCGACGTGATCTTCCAGTCGTCCGTGCAGCAGTACACGCAGTTCTGGCCGGCGTTCGAACGTGGGATGATCGACCAGCGCGCCATCGATCGCGCGGTGAGCCGGGTGCTGCGGCTGAAGTTCGAGCTTGGCCTGTTCGAACATCCGTACGTCGACGCCGACGAGGCGGCACGCAGCGGAGGTTCGCGAGAGAACCGCGCGCTCGCGCTCGAGTCGGCACGCGCGTCGATCACGCTGCTCAAGAACGACGCCGGGACGCTTCCATTGAAGAAGAGCCTCAAGTCGCTCGCCTTAATTGGCATCGACGCCGACGAGGCGCGGCTCGGCGGCTACAGCGGCGAAGGCAACGGCAAGATCTCGATCGTCCAGGGCATCCGAAAGAAACTCGCAGCGGCCACCGAAGTTCGCTACGCACCCGGGCCGGGGCGCTTCGCGCTCGAATACGTGCCGGTACCGGCCGCGAATCTCGTCACGGTCTCCGACGGAAAGCGGACGCCGGGACTGGCCGCCGAATATTTCGACAACAACCGGCTCGAGGGCGCACCGCGCGTGAGGCGACAGGACGACCGCGTGGATTTCGGGTGGACGCTCAACTCGCCCGGGCGTGGAATTCCGTTCGACTGGTATTCCGTGCGGTGGACGGGCAAGCTCGTCGCGCCTGCGACGGAGACCGTGCGACTCGGAGTGGAAGGAAACGACGGGTACCGACTCTATCTCGACGGCTCGTTGCTGATCGACGACTGGCAGAAGAAGTCGTACGGCTCGTTGCTCAAGGACGTGCGGCTCGAAGCCGGCCGCGAGTACGACCTGCGTCTCGAATATTTCGAGAGCACGGGGAATGCGCGGGTGAAGCTCGTGTGGAATCACGCCGTGCCGACCGACTGGCGCGCGAAGATCGACAGCGCCGTGCAAATCGCGCGTGGCAGCGATGCGGTGGTGATCGTGGCGGGAATCGAGGAAGGTGAGTTCCGCGACCGGTCATCATTGAAATTGCCGGGCCATCAGGAGGAGCTCATCGAAGCCGTTGCGGCGACCGGGAAGCCGGTTGTGGTGGCGATCGTCGGCGGGAGCGCCGTGACGATGCGCGACTGGATCGACCGCGTGGGGGCCGTGGTGGACGTCTGGTATCCCGGTGAGGCGGGCGGCGAGGCGGTCGCGGACGTGCTGTTCGGCGATCACGATCCGGGCGGACGCCTCCCAATCACCTTTCCGGTGTCGGAAGGCCAGCTTCCGCTCACGTACAACCACAAGCCGACCGGGCGCGGCGACGATTATCTCGACGGAACCGGACAGGCGGCATTTCCGTTCGGCTTCGGGCTGAGCTATACCACGTTCGAGTACGGCGGACTGTCTATCGAACCGTCGGAGATCGCCCCCGGCGGCACCGCGACGGTGCACTGTACGGTGCAGAATTCCGGCGCGATGGCGGGCGACGAAGTCGTCGAACTGTACCTGCGCCAGGAAGTCACATCGGTGGCCACTCCGCTGATCGCGCTCAAGGGGTTCAAGCGCATTCACCTCGCGGCCGGCGAATCGAAAGACGTGTCGTTCACGCTCTCGAGCACGGAGCTCGGCCTGCTCGACGCGAAGTTGCGGAGCGTCGTCGAGCCCGGCACGTTTCGCGTGATGATCGGCCGCTCGTCGAAGGACATCCGGCTGCGTGGCAAGCTCCAGGTGAGATAACGGCGCGGAGCTGGAAGTACGAGCGGAAGTAGCACGGCAACTCTCTCACCTGACGGCGGTCAGCGGATCGCTGTCAGCAACGACTTCTTACCGATTGGTTTGGCGGAGGGCCTCGCTGAACTTCCGGGCGCGCTCGACGGTCGGGCCGGGCGACTTGGGTCCGACCGCGCCCGGGACCGGAGCCACATCGAGCGCGATGAAGACGGGTCCAGGCGAAGCGATGGCTTCACTCGCGGCATCGCGCCACTCGTCCAGTTCGTCGAAATAGAACACCGACGGCCAACCGCAGGCGCGCGCGATTTCCGCGAAGTCCACACCGCGCCGGTCGGGCCGGCCGAGCGCGCTACCCGGGGTGGGCTGCGCGCCCGTCACCTCGTACACGCCGTTGTCGAACACGATCAGGACAAGATTCCGCGGTGATTGGGCGCTGATCGTCACCAGGGCGCCGAGATTCATGAGCATCGAGCCGTCGCCGTTGCACGCGAACACGCGACGCCGGGGCTGCGCGAGCGCGATGCCCAGCGCGAGCGACGGCGCCTGTCCCATGCTGGACGGCACGAACACGAAGTCGAGCGGGTCGAGCGGTCCCATCGCCATCCACTCGCGCGCCGAGCCCATCGACGTGATGACGACGTCGCCGCTCGCGCGATGCTCGCGCAGCACGGCGAGCGCTCCGCCCGGGTCCATCGCGGCGTGGCCACTCATGCGTTGCCCTCCGCGATAAGCACGGCGCCCGGCTTGCCGGCTGCGAGACACGCCCGATAATGCTCGCGGATGGTGCCGATCTGCGATTCGCTCCTGATCAGCTTGTACTCGATCTTCCACGCGTCGAGCACCGGCTCGCTGAACACGAGGCAGGTGTCTCCCGGGAGCGTCTCCTGGTTGAGGAAGCTGCGGTATCCGATGACGCTGAAGATCGGGAGCTTCCAGTCGTGCAGCACGTTGCGCAGGGAGTCGCCCGACTCGAACAGCCCCGTGCACTGGATGAGCACGAGCGGACGCGCCCCGCCGAAGTGGAGCCCCGCGGCGACGGCCCACGCCTCGCCTTCGCGGCAGACGCGAACGAGGTGCATGTCGCTTGCCCGCGCGATCGCGTCGCCCCACTTCCCGATGGTGCTGTCGGGGACGGTGACGACGTGCGTGACTCCGAGATCGGCGAAGAGCGCCGCGACTTGTTCACCCGAGAACATGGTGCCACTCCTGGGATGCGCCTCAATGTAAGGAGCGCGATTGAACTCGCGATACGCCCCCGCAGGATTGCAGTCAGCCGTACCCGGAGCTATAACACTCGAATTCGCGATCCCCGGAAACCCTCAGGATACGAGCGCGCTTGTGATCTTGCGCAGCCCCTTTCCCGACGTACCGATCCCCGACGTCTCGCTCGGCGAGTTCGTCTTCGAACATGCGGGCGGGTGGTGGAACGAGCCGGCGCTGATTGACGGGTCCAGCGGCCGCGTGCTGACGTATGGCGGGCTGCGCACGCTGATCGAACATTGCCGGGCGGCGCTGCGGGCCCGGGGCTTCGGACGTGGTGACGTGCTCTGCCTGTACAGCCCGAACGTTCCGGAGTACGCCGCCGTCTTCTTCGCCGTCGCGGAACTCGGCGGCACCAACACGACGGCCAATCCGATGTACGGCGCCGAGGAGCTCGCGCGCCAGCTGAAGGATTCCGGCGCAACGATCATCGTGACGACCCCGCAGCTCGCCGAGAAGGCATGCGCGGCGGCGGCCGCGGCGGGCATCAAGGAAGTGGTCGCCTGGGCCGACGCGCCCGGCTGCACGGCGTTCGCGGCGTTCGCGTCCGGTGCGTCCGGTGCGTCCGGTGCGTCCGGTGCGTCCGCTCACGTGGCGCCGCCGCAGCCGGTGAACCCGTCGCGTGACGTCGTCGCGCTCCCGTATTCGAGCGGCACGACGGGCCTCCCGAAGGGCGTGATGCTGACGCACCGCAACCTTGTGGCGAACCTGGCGCAGATCGAATTCAGCGACAGCACCGAGCCGGGCGACCATCTCGTGGGGGTGCTGCCGTTCTTCCACATCTACGGCATGACGGTCGTGCTCTGTGGAGTGTTGCGGAAGGGCGGGTGCGTGGTGACGATGCCACAGTTCGATCTCGAGCTGTACCTGCGGCTCACCTCGACGTACGGAGTGAAGCGGGCGTTCCTGGTTCCACCGATCGCGCTCGCGCTGGCGAAACATCCGGTCGTGGACCAGTTCGACTTGTCGCGTCTGAAGTTCGTGACCTCGGGCGCGGCACCCATGGGCCGCGAGCTGGAGGTGAGCTGCGCCGCGAGAATCGGCTGCGTGGTGAAGCAGGGATACGGGATGACCGAGGCGAGTCCGGTCACGCACTTCACGCCGGAGGATCCCGCGTTCGTGCGGCACGGGTCGTGCGGCCTGCTCGTGCCGAACACCGAGTGCCGCATCGTCAACCTCGAGACGAACAAGGACGTCGCCCCAGGCGAACAGGGCGAGCTGCTGATCCGCGGGCCGCAGATCATGCTGGGATACTTGAACAATCCGGATGCGACGGCACAGGCGGTCGACGACGACGGGTGGCTGCACACCGGTGATGTCGGGTATGCCGACGCAGACGGATTCTTCTACATCGTCGACCGCCTCAAGGAGTTCATCAAGTACAAGGGCTTCCAGGTCGCGCCGGCGGAACTCGAAGGCGTGCTGCTCACGCATCCCGCGGTGGCGGATTGTGCGGTCATTCCGGTGGCCGACGCGGAGGCCGGCGAAGTTCCCAAGGCGTTCGTCGTCACGCGACACGATGTAACTTCCGAAGCGCTGATGGCGTACGTGGCGGGCGTGGTGGCGTCATTCAAGAAGGTGCGGTCGGTGGAATTCATCGAGAAGATTCCGAAGTCCCCATCGGGCAAGATCCTGCGCCGCGAGCTGATCGCGCTCGAGCGGTCGCGTAACGTGCCTTCGTGATCAAGTACATCGGTTCGAAGCGCACGCTCGTTCCGAGGATCCTCGCGTACGCCAAGGCGATTCGCGATCGCACGGGTGCGGGCTCGTTCAGCGACATGTTCACGGGGACCACACGGGTCGCGCAGGCGCTCAAACACGCGCACTTTCAGGTGACCGCGAACGATCTCGCGTCGTATTCCGAGGTTCTCGCGATCGCGTACATAGAGGCAGACGCGAACCTGCATCGCGGGCCGCTCACGGCTGCGAAGCTCGGCCACCTGAACGCGCTTCCGGGCCGCGACGGTTATTTTACGCAAACGTTCTGCGTGGACTCGCGCTACTTCCAGCCCGGCAACGGACGGCGCATCGACGCCATTCGCGAGGAGATCGACCGGATCAGCGATGATCGCGTCGAACATGCGATCCTCCTGACGTCGCTCCTCGAGGCGGCGGATCGCGTGGATTCGACCACGGGCCTGCAGATGGCGTACCTGAAGGAGTGGGCGCCGCGGTCGTTCAACGCGATGGAACTGCGGATGCCATTGCTCATTCCGGGCGCCGGCGCAGCGCTGCGCGAGGACGCGAACGCGCTGGCGGCGGCGATGGCGCCCGTGGACATCGCATATCTCGATCCGCCGTACAACCAGCACTCGTATTTCTCGAACTACCACATCTGGGAGACGCTGGTGCGCAACGATTCGCCGGAGACGTACGGTGTGGCGTGCAAGCGCATCGACTGCCGGGTGACCAAGAGCGCGTACAATGCGAAAGCGCGTTCGTGGGCTTCGTTCGAGTCGCTCGTGCGGACCATTCCGGCGAAGCATCTCATCGTCTCGTTCAGCAACGAGGGCTACTTCGCGCACGACGATCTCGTCGCGCTGCTCGAATCGACGTTCGGCGAGGTGGAGGCGGTGCCGGTGGATTTCCGGCGGTACGTCGGCGCGCAGATCGGGATCCACAACCCGAAAGGCGAGAAGGTCGGCACGGTCAGCCACCTGACGAATCGCGAGTACCTGTTCGTCGCCGGGCCGGACGCCGGTCGCGTCGTTCAGGACGCCACGCTCAGCATGGCGGGCGCCGCGCCATCCGGTGGCGGAAAACGCTGAGATTGCGGTGAAGCCGCTCTCGAAGTCGCGGTATCTGCTCGGGCTGCGCTGCCACAAGCTGCTCTGGCTGGACGAACACGAGCCCGACCCGTCGCCGCCGAACGATGAGGCGCTCTTCCGCATGAACGAGGGCATCGCGGTCGGGGAGCGCGCCCGTGGCGTGACGGGACCCGGCGTGCTCATCAAATCGCCGGATTTCGCGCGCGAGCAGAAGCTCGCCGAGACGCAGCGCGCGCTCGACGCCGGCGCCGTCCTGATCTACGAGGCGACGTTCAGCGCCGGCGGCGCCGTGGTCAGGACCGACATCCTGCGGCGGACCGACGACGGATTCGACCTGATCGAAGTGAAGTCGTCGACGAGCGTGAAGGAGGAGCAGCTCGCAGAGGTGGCGATGCAGCTGTGGGTCCTGCGTGCGGCGGGACTGTCCGTGCCGCGTGCGTTCGTGATGCACCTGAACCGCGAGTGCCGGTACCCGGATCTCTCGAATCTGTTCGTCACCGAGGACGTGACCGCCGATGTCGAACCGGTGCTGGCAGACGTTCCGCGTGAGCTCGCTGCGCAGCAGGCGATGCTGGCCGGGCCTGTGCCGGAAATTTCGTTCGGTCCCTATTGCAAGCGGCCCGGGAAGTGCGCGCGGTTCGGCGAATGCTGGGGCACGCTGCCCGAGCACCATGTGCACACGCTGTACCGGATTCAGTGGAAGTCGGTCGAGAAGAATCTTGCGGCCGGCCGCGCGACGATCGACCAGATGGACGAAGGCATGACGACCATGCTGCCGGCGAAGCGGCAGATCCGTTCCGTGCGCGCGCGGGAGCGGATCATCGAGGACGGGCTTGGCGCCGCACTCGACACGCTGCGCGCGCCGGTCGCATGGCTCGATTTCGAGACCGTCGGTCTCGCCGTTCCGGCATGGCCCGGATGCGCGCCCTTCACGCAGGTGCCCGTGCAATTCAGCGTGCACTGGACCGGCAGGAGCGACAACCGGACGCGCGCGTACCTGGCGACCGCAGGCGGAGATCCAAGACCGGCGCTCGCCGCGGAGCTGGTGCGCGCTTGTGAAGGCGCGGAGACAATTGTGGCATACTACGCGTCGTTCGAGAGAGGGTGCATCGAACAGCTCGCCGAGGCGGTGCCGGAACATGCAGCGGCACTGCGCCGGATCAACGAACGGCTGGTGGACTTGCTGCCGATCGTCCGCGACCACGTGTACGACCTTGCGTTTCACGGCAGCTTCAGCTTGAAGAAAGTGCTGCCCGCGCTCGTGCCGTCGCTCTCCTATGACGATCTCGAGGTGAAGGAGGGCGGATCGGCGATGGCGCTGCTCGCGCAGCTGCTGCTCGACCCCGAACGGATCGGCGGCGATGACGTCGTGCAAAAACTGCGGCGAGATCTGCTCGCGTACTGCGAGCGGGACACCGAAGCGATGGTCCGGCTCGCGGAGGCGTTGCGTGCGATGTCGTGAAACGGACCGCGCTCGTGGGCGCGCGTCGCGCGCATTAAGATAGGGCATGCATCGCAAGGCTTTGAAGCATCTTCGCAGCGCGGACCCCGCGCTCGGCGCGATCATCGACCGGGTCGGCCCATTCAAGCTGGTTCCGCGCGCCGACGGCACGCACTTCGATCACGTCGTGCGCAGCATCGTCGGACAGCAGCTCTCCGGGAAGGCGGCGCAGACCATCTATTCGCGTGTGCTTGCGCTCAAGAAGGGGAAGCGCCCCACGCCGGCGGACTTCCTGAAGTTTCCGGATGCGACGCTCCGCGCCGCCGGGCTCTCCGGCCGGAAGGTGGAGTACGTCAAGGAACTCGCGCGGCGCACGCACGATGGATCGCTTGCCATCCTGAAGATTCACGAAATGGACGACGAGTCGGTGATGGAGACGCTGGTGAGCGTGCGCGGCATCGGGCCCTGGACTGCGCAGATGGTGCTGATGTTCCGGCTCGGCCGGCCCGACATCTTTCCGGAACTCGACCTGGGCGTGCAGAAGGCGGTGCAGCAGCTGCGCCGCATGAGGAAGCTGCCCTCGCCGAAGCAGATGACGAAGATCGGCGAGACCTATGCGCCGTACCGCACCTACGCGGCGTGGTACCTGTGGCGGAGCCTCGAGCTTCCCGGGGAATGACGCGCTGAACGTCGCCGTCACGGGGTCGAGCGGGCTGATCGGCCGGACGCTCGTGCGCACGCTTCGGCTGGACGGACACGGCGTGATCGCCGTGCCGCGTGACCAGGCGGACATCGGCGGCGCCGACGCCGTCGTGCATCTCGCGGGAGCGCCGATCGCGGTGCGATGGACCGCGCGGCGCAAGCGCGAGATGCTCGAGAGCCGCGTCCAGGGCACGAGGCGAATCGTGGAGGCGATCGCGCGACAGGAACGGGCGCCGCGCGTGCTCGTCTGTGCCTCGGCGATCGGGTTCTACGGCGATCGCGGGAACGAGGAACTCACGGAGGAGAGCGGCCCGGGGTCGGATTTTCTCGCGCAGGTCGTTCGCGAGTGGGAGGACGCGGCGCGGGCGGCCCAAGTGCGAAGCGTGCAACTGCGTTTCGGAATCGTGCTGAGTCCGCACGGCGGTGCGCTCGCGAAGATGCTTCCTGCGTTTCGCCTGTGGGTGGGCGGCCGGCTGGGATCTGGCGCGCAGTGGATGAGCTGGATCGGGCTGCACGATCTCGTGCGCGTGATCCGGTTCGCGATCGACTCCGATGCATTGGGCGGCCCGGTGAACGCGGTCGCGCCGCAGCCGGTGACGAACGCCGAATTCGCGGCGACGCTCGGACGGGTGCTGCGAAGGCCGGCCGTGATACCGGTTCCGGCGATTGCGTTGCACGCGCTGTTCGGCGAGATGGCGGGCCTGACGATGCTCGTGAGCCAGCGCGTGAAGCCCGCGCGGCTCGAGCGTGCCGGATTCCGCTTCGAATCTCCCGCGCTCGAGGGAGCGCTCCGGCACGAACTCTCCGGCTGACCGCCAGTAGCGGCGTCTGGAGGCGTCATCGTAAGTTGCCGGAACACATGGATCTCTCCTCCGCGCGCGTAGAAGTCACCGGCGATTCCGGCTTCCGTGGCCGGCGCTAGTGTTCCATCTATGAGCACCGCGCCATCCATCACCGACTTTCACAACCACCTCGTGCCGGGCGTGGACGACGGTGCGCAGGAACCCGCGGACAGCGCGGCGGCGCTCGGACGATTCAGGGCGGAGGGTGCGTCACAGATCATCGCGACGCCTCATTTCATGGGCTCGCTCACGCTCGATCGCGAACGTGGCGAGGCTCGGCTCGCCGAGCTCGACGCCGGATGGGAATTGCTGCGCGCGGTCGTCTCGACCGACGGCGAGCGGATGGGGAGCGCGCTGCGCGTCGAGCGCGGCGCGGAGGTCATGCTCGACGTCCCCGACCCGGACCTTTCCGATGAGCGGCTGCGTCTCGCAGGCGGGCCGTTCGTGCTCGTCGAGTATCCCGCGCTGCGGCTGCCGCCGGTGAACGCGGAGTTCGCGCTGGAGGAGCTTCGCACGCGCGGGTGGACGCCGGTCGTCGCCCATCCGGAACGGTACAGGAACCTCGATCCGACGCTGGTGGAACTCGTGCGCTTTCGCCGCGCGGGTGCGTTCCTGCAGATGAACGCGGGATCGCTCTTCGGCGACTACGGCAAGACGGCGGCCGGACACGCGCGCCGGATGCTCATGGCCGGCGAAGCCGACTACGTCGCGAGCGATTACCATGCCCGCGGCGAACCGGGGCTGCAACGATTCGTGCGGGCGATGGGCGACGCGGGGTTCGGTGAACAGGCGGAGCTGCTGACGATGACCAACCCGGCGCGATTGCTGGCGGGCGAGCCGCCGCTGCGCGTGCCGCCGATCGAGGCGAAGAGCGAATCGCGCTCGCTGTGGGAGCGTCTCTTCGGTTAGTGCTCGGCTAGCGCCGCAGTCCGCGCAGCTGCAGTTCGAAGTCGAGCGAGTTCGTCGCGAGCGTGAGGGCCACCTCGAACGATACTCTTCCGCTGATGACGAGATCGGCCAGGTTCTGGTCGAACGTTTGCGTTCCGTACTCGGCGCGACCCTCGGCGAGGGCCGGCCGAATCTCCGCAAGACGGCCGGCGTCGGAGATCACCTCGCGCACGAGCGGCGTCATCACGAGCAGCTCGGCGGCGAGCACGCGGCCCTGTCCGTCGGCGCGCGGAAGGAGCCGCTGCGACACGACCGCGCGGAGCATCTCGGACGCATGAAGCCTCGCGGCGTCCTGCTGGTCCGCCGGCAGCCCGTTGAAAAACGCGCGCAGCGTGGCGGTCGCATCGGGCGCGATGAACTTTCCGATCACGAGACGCCCGGCCTCGGAGGCGCGCACGGCGAGCTGGATGAGCTCCGGATCGTCGAGCTCGCCGACGACGATCACGTCGGCGTCCTGCTCGAGCGCCGCGCGCATACCCTCGGCGAAGTTGTCCGTGTCGATGCCGACCTCGCGCTGCGTGATCGAGCACTTGTCGTTCTTGTGCAGGAACTCGATCGCCGACTCGATGACGACGACGTGCCGGCGCTCGGGGGAATTCGCGTTCAGGTGATGCACGAGAGCGGCGAGCGTGCTGGTGCGCCCGGATCCCGGCACGCCGCTCACGAACACGAGGCCGAAGGCGCTGCTGAGGACCGCGTCGCCGAGCGCCTTGGGCAGGCCGAGCTCGTCGAGCGTCGGCACGATGCTCGGCACGACGCGCATCACGATCGCAAAGCTCGAACGCTGGCGCAGGATGCTTACGCGGAATCGCGCCACGCCCGGGGCGCTCCACGGGCCGGAGTAGTCGCGAACGCTGTCGATGTTCGGCGCGTTGACCGACGTACCGAGGATATGCGTGACCATCTCGAAGGTGCTGACGGCCGTCAGGATGGGCGTGTCGAGCGGCGTCAGCTTGCCATTGACGCGCGCATAGACCGCGTCACCGGCGCGGAGATGAATGTCCGTAGCGCCGCGCTGTAGCGCATCGACGAGATATTGCCGGAGACGCTCGACTTCGACCGGGGAAGCCGACGGCCGAAAACGCAGCTCTTCGCTGCTGCCAGCGGAACCCAAGGAGTCGCCCATCGCGGAGTTGGACGTGTTCAGCGCTCGATTCAAGCGAGGAGATTTACGTGAGGGTCAATGCGATCGAGCGGGCGTCGACAGTATCTCAGGCCTCGGTCGCGTTGCATTACACAAATGTGGACACTGGCCTAAGACTGTCCAGCGCAATAGTTTACCCACTAATGAACGCTCGGGCAACCTGCGACACAATTGCGCCACCCGGTTGGCCGCCGAGTTCGAGATCTCCCTCTTTAAGACGATAGACGACTCGTTGACGGATTCGTGACGGCTGGCACGCCGGTTCATCTCACGCGTCTAGAGCTTCGGCATCGCGCGCTCGCACTCCAGCGTCGTCGATTCTGGCGCGAGTTCAGCTACGGCGCGATCCTGGTGCTTGCCGACATCCTCACGCTGGCGGCGGTTTTTTCGTTGCTCGGGATGTTGCCCACCGACGGGCTGATTCCCGGCATGGGCGACGGCGGCGAGTCGTTCGTGCGCGGCCTCATCCCGCAGACGGCGCTCGCGCTCGGCCGCCGCGTGACGTCGCTGCTGTTCTGCCTCATCGTGACCGGAAGCTATGCGCACACCGAGCGGCAGGCGCATCCGGCGCGCATGGCCGCTGCGCTTCTGCTCGGCCTGCTGCTTCCCCGCTGGGTGGAGATCTGGCAGTCGGCGCTCCCGGCTCGATGGCTCCTGTTCGGATTCGTCCTGGCGGCGACATGGGTGGCGCTCGTACTGCAGCGGCGGGCGCTTGTCGCGACGCTCAAGCCGATCGATCCGCGCCGACTCGAGCGTGCGCGCACGCTGATCGTCGGACCGGCGGAGGACGTGAACAACGCTTCCCATGCGCGGGATGACGCCCGTGACCAGTCTCCCTCGCCGACGTTCGTGCTCTCGGGCACGTGGCCTGATGGCACGGCGGAGAGCATGCGCGAACTGTATTCGGCGCTCGCGGAGTGGGACGCGGACGCGATCGTGCTGGTGGGATCGCTGAGCGACGCGGCGCTCCAGGCGGTGATGATCGCGGCGTCGAGTGCGGGGGCGAGCGTCTACGCCACGCGCCGGGCGGCGTTTCGGCAGCTCGACGAGCCGAGTTTCGTGCTTCGACGGGCGGAACCGATCGCGGTGCTGTCGCGCCCGGCGCTCGTGGGTTCGCAACTCGTGCTCAAGCGAGTGGTGGACCTGTCGGGTGCCGCGCTGGGATTGATCGTGCTCTCGCCGATCCTGCTCGCCGTGTCGCTCGCCGTGCGGCTGACGTCGCGCGGACCGGTGCTGTTCCGGCAGGTGCGCATCGGCCTTGGGGGCGACCCGTTCGTGATGCTGAAATTCCGGACAATGGTGGACGACGCGGAACGGCAGCTGGCCGAGTTGCAGCAGTCGAACGTCTACTCGACGGAGCCGCTGTTCAAGCTTCCGAAGGATCCGCGCATGACGTCGATCGGGATGTTCCTGCGGAAGTCGTCGCTCGACGAGCTGCCGCAGCTCCTCAACGTGCTGGCCGGCGAGATGTCGCTCGTGGGACCGCGTCCGGCGCTGCCGTCAGAGGTGCGCCGATACCAGCAGCATCACTTCGTGCGGTTCGAGGTGCTGCCCGGGATCACCGGTCCGTGGCAGGTGAGCGGCCGGAACGCGATCACGAGCTTCGAGGACGTGGTCCAGCTCGAGTCTTCGTACATTCGCGGGTGGACGGTGTGGCGCGACCTGGCCATCCTGGCGCGAACGGTGCCGGCCGTGCTTAGCATGAAGGGGGCGTTTTAACGACAGACGGCGGACGGCAGACGGCGGCGCGGCGGCGACTGGCGGTGACGTGCGCCTCTAATGATCGTGTATATCGACGGGCGCCGGCGCGTCCGGTGCGGACTTCACTATTGGATTGAGTGCATGACGGCATCTCGACACATCGGATTCGTGATGGCGGCGGCGATCTCACTCGCCGCGTGCGCGACGCGTCGGCCGGTGATGATGATTCCGGAGGCGCCGCGATCGATCATTCCGGTGTGGAAGCTGGAGACCGGAGACCAGATCACGACGAAGATCTATCGCGAGCCGGACCTCGCGTCGCAGACGACGGTGTCGCAGACGGGCGACGCGTACTTTCCCGGGTTGGGCCGCGTGAAGGTGGCGGGGCTCACGATGGATTCGCTCCAGGTGGAGCTGACGAATCGCTACGACAAGCTGGTGATCGACGCGGCGGTGGACGCGGTGATGATGCGCGACGTCGTCATTTACGGACAGGTGCGGGCGCCGGGCGTGTACAACGTGGATCCCTCACTCACCGTGCTCGGCCTTGTCGCGAAGGCCGGCGGCGCGACGGGCGCAGGCAAGTCGGCGCTGCTCACCCTCATGAAAGGGGATGGCCGCCAATTCCGCTTGACGCGTGAAGTCCGACTTTCCTCGCTCGAGCTTGTCCACGGTGACGCCATCTATGTGCAGGACGAATCGTTCATTGGGCGAAATTCGGCGAATTTCGGCGGCATCCTGATGATCTCGACGCTGATTCTTTCGGTGGCGTCGCTCCTCATCCTGTTCCTCAAGTAGGCGGGTCAGTGGACAATCTGCCTGCCGTCCAATCGCCGTTCGACGAACCGAACGAGGAAATAGACCTTCGCCGCGCGTGGCAGACGGTAGCGCGCAGCGCGTGGATCATCGTGGTGTGCGTGGGGCTCGCGGTCGCGGCGGCGGTGGTGGCGGCGAGACGCATCGTGCCGCAGTACGGCGCGGCCGCGACCGTTCGACTCGTCGAACAGCCCAAGGGGTCGTCGCCGCAGTCGGCGATGATGTACTTCGGCAATGAAACGCAAAGCTCCCTCGCGATGGCGGCGGAAGTGATCACGAGCCGCACGCTGGCCGCGGAGGTCGTCGATTCGCTCGGGCTGCGCCTGTATGTGATCGTGCCGCAGCGAGTGGTGCGCAGCACGCTGATTGCGCGCGCGCAGTTCGCGACGGACGCGCCATCGGTACAGTATCGCATTACGAAGGTGCCCGCGGGGCGTGAAGTGCGGGTGCTGCCCGAAGATTCCGTGCTCGGAGTGTTTCCGGACACCGGCGCGCTGAAGCTCATCGGCGGCAGCATCACGCTCTCCGGGGAGGGTCGAGCGCTGCCGAAGATGACGGTCGCGGTGGATCCGCGGATCGCGATCGCGGAGGCGCTGCGCAGCCAGCTCGTCGTGCAGCCGACCAACAAGGACGCGAACGTCCTGATGATTTCGTACTCGGGGCCCGATTCGCAGTTGGTGCGCGACATTCCGAATGCCGTGGCGCGCGCGTTCGTTCGACGACGGATGGAGCTCGACCGCGGCGGCGCCGTGCAGCGAATGGATTATCTCCGCCGGCAGCGCGCGACGCTCTCCGCCGACGTGGCCGACGCCGAGGCGGCCATGAAAGCGTATCTCGAAAAGGAAGGCATCTCGGGAGTCGCGGAGCAGCAGCAAGCATTGCAGACGCAGCTGCTCAGCCTCGAGGGGACCCAGCGGGATCTTCAGGCGAAGCGCGAGAACATCGCGCGCGCGCTGGAGCCGCTGAGCAGTCCCGATTCGCTGAAGGCGCGCGACCTCTTCCTGCAGAAATTGATGACGACCGAGGCGTTCGAGCGTTCGGGAATCGCGACGGAGGAAGTCTCGCACTACAAGCAGCTGCTGCAGACGCGCACGGACATGGTCGCGCGGCGCGTCCCGACTTCGCGCGAAGTGATGGACCTCGACAAGGCGATCCGGCAGTCGCAGGACGCGATCCGGCGCAGCACCGAGACTTTCCTCGCGAATCTCGACCAGGAAATTCTTGCGCTGAAGCCTCGCATCGACTCCCTGGAGGCGGGGCTGAAGAAGGTGCCCGAGCAGAAGCTTCAGGCCGAGAAGCTCGAGCGAAACCGGCGCATCGTCGAGGGGATGATCA
This sequence comes from Gemmatimonadota bacterium, assembly GCA_003171215.1. Lineage (GTDB taxonomy): Bacteria > Gemmatimonadota > Gemmatimonadetes > Gemmatimonadales > Gemmatimonadaceae > Fen-1231. The sequence continues at coordinate 92,710 of PMYN01000033.1, forward strand.
CGCTCGTCGAGGGCGAGCTGAAGGACGCGGAGATCCAGGCGGCAGTGACGGACTCGACGGCGACCGTCCTCGATGAAGCCGTGACGCCGGCGCCCCAGGGCGGATCGTCCACGACGTTGATCTACGCGGTGGGTGTGTTCTCCGGCCTGCTGGTGGGCGTGATCGTGGCGTTCATGCGCGATTGGCTCGATACGACGGTGCGCACCGAGGCCGACCTCGCGAGCATCGTCGGCGTGGCCGTCATCGGCACGATCCCGAACCTTCAGCAGCAGGCGCGCAGCGTCGGATACCGGTTGCCCGTGCCGAAGGGCGCGGACGAATCGGCGCCCGCGACCGGACGCGAGTACCAGACGCCGGCGGCAGAAGCGTACCGGACGCTGCGCACCAACCTGAACTACCTGACGCCGCCGCGGCCGCCGCACGTGATCGTGATCACGAGCGCGCTGCCGGGCGACGGCAAGACGACGACCGCGGTGAACCTCGCCGTGACGCTCGCGCATCAGGGACAGCGCGTGATCGTGATCGACGCGGAAACGCGCCGTGGCACGGTGCACGACCTGTTCGGTATTCCGCCCGCTCCCGGATTCTTCGACCTCATGTACGGGCAGGCATCGCCGGGCGAATGCATCCGGCGCGTGGAGATGGAGGGCGGCGGCACACTCGACGTGCTTCCGCTCGGCAGCGCGCCGAGCGTGAACCCGGCCGACCTGCTCGTGGCCGGCCGCCTGCAGCCGCTGTTCGAGCGCCTTCGCCCGCAGTACGACTACGTGATCATCGACACGCCGCCGCTGAACCTGTTCACCGACGGCGCCCTCATCGGCGCGCACGCGGACGCGCTGCTGCTCGTCGCGCGCGCGGACAAGACCGACCGCGACGAACTTCGATATGCCGTGCAGCAGCTCCGCAACGTGAATGTCACGCTGGCTGGAACCATCCTCAACGACGTGGAATTCCGGCGCAGTTCGCGGTATCGGCTGGGCTACGGCTACTATTACGACTATGCCCGCTGACCGGTTCAAGGCGAACGCGACGCCGCGCGGTATTGCGCTCCCGAATCCCGCGCCCGAGGTGGTGCCCGACCTGTTCGAGACCGGGACGGAGCGGCTTCCGTCGTCCGGCCAGTTCAGCGCCGCAACGATCGCCGGCCTTGCGCTGTTTGCGGCCGAGCTGCTCGTCGCACCGCTCGTGTTCGCCATCACGCTGGTCGCGTCGCTGCTGTTCTGGTGGCTCCTCGACCAGCCATGGTCCGGGCGCCGCCGCCGGACGCGCCGCCGCGGGATCACCTCGCGCCTGCTCTACCTGAGCACGCTGCTGCTGACGGGCCTGTGGCTCTCGGTGATGTTCGTATTCCGCGCGAGCGATCCCACGCTGTCGTCGGGCTTCACCTCGACGCTTCCGAGCGCGGTGCTCGGTGTGGACATCTCGATGCTGTCGTCGCTCAACGGGATGAAGCAGTTTCACGCGGCGAACGCCACGGTCGCGCCGCCTCCGCAGACGCTCGCGCCGTTCAGCCTGTTTGCGCACGGCACGGCGAGCACGGTTGCGATCAGCTTGCTGGCGTACGCGGTGGTGTCGGGGCGCAGGCGAAAGCGCCGGCGCCTGCGCGAGATAGCCATGCAGGAAATGCGCACGAATCCACCGCCGGTTCGTGAGCGGTAGCGCGGTCGCGCGAGCTCCGTGACCGCCATCACCGTACCACGGGTTCCGGACTCGCCGGCGCCATCGGCGCCGGCCGCGAGGCAGGCGTCGCGTCCGAAGCGCGGCATGAGCGACACCACGGTCGCAGTCGGGCTGTTCATCGTCGCGACCGCCGCGATGCTCACCGGCCTCGGCGGCCGGGCGGCGAACGTGGCCTACACGGTCGCGGCCGTCCTGACGGCTGCGGTGCTGCTGGCGCGCTCGCCCGCGATGTATTCGAGCTTTGCCCTCTGGATCTGGTTCCTGTCACCGTTCGTGCGTCGCGTGCTGGATTACCGGCACGGCTGGAATTCGACGAATCCCGCACTGCTCGCGCCGCCGTTGGTCGCGGCGCTCTCCATTATTACGGTCGCGCGCAACGCTCGCGAACTTCGCGGACGGCTCTTCGCGCCGTACCTGCTGATTCTCGGCGCGCTCGCCTACGGGTATTCCGTGGGAATGATCAACGCGGGGCTGATTCCCTCGACGTACGCGCTGCTCACGTGGCTCGCGCCGCTGGTGTTCGGCCTCCATCTGGCGCTCAGCTGGCGTCACTATCTGGAGCTGAGTGCCGCGATCCGAAAGACGTTTTCCATCGCGCTGCCCATACTCGCGGCCTATGGCATCTATCAGTTCGTGCGGCTTCCGGTGTGGGACGCGCAGTGGATGATCAACGCCGACCTCAAGAGCCTCGGGACGGCGTTGCCGTTCCTCGTGCGCGTGTTCGGCACGCTGAACACACCTGGTCCATACGCGGCGTTTCTGCTCGCGGGAATGTTGATGGTCCTGACCGGAAAGGGGTTCATCCGGTTTCCGGGGATCGCGGTGGCGGTCGTCGCGCTCCTGCTGACCCGGACGCGCGCCGTGTGGGTGGCGTTCCTCATCGGGCTGGTGATGCAGCAACTCTCGCAGCCGGTGATCCGGCTTCCGAGGCGTATCGTGACACTGGTGATCGTCTCGATCCTGGCCGCGCCGCTGACGCAGATCCCGGCGTTCCGCGACACGATCGGGAGCCGCCTATCCACACTGAAGAGCATCAGTGCGGACAACAGCTTCATCAAGCGCGTTCAATTCTCGCAGTCGAATGCGACCGAGATCGTGGAGACCGCGCTGGGCAACGGACTCGGCACGACGGGCGGTGCGATCAAGCTGAACCGCGCGCAGGTGGGCATCCGATCCCTCGACAACGGCTTCCTCGAGCTGTTCTACCTGTTCGGCTGGCTCGGTGGCGCGATGTTCCTTCTGGGCGTCGCGGCGCTGTTGTACCAATCGTTCCGGTTCGCCGAGGCCCGCCGGGATCCTTTTTCGAGCGCCGTGCGAGCGACGGCGATCGCGCTCGTCGCGATCCTGCCGATCGGCGACGTGTTCACCGGATCGACGGGCACGCTGCTGTGGACGATGATGGGGCTCGGCATCGCGGCGCACGCGTACCACCTCACGACGGGGCTGGCCCTGCGATCGCGCGCCGCGCGGGCGCACTTCGCCGCCCAGGCGCGGGCGCTCGTCGCTACCGGCCCGCGCTGATGGCGGCGACGAGCGAAGAGCTGTTCGCGCGCGACGCGCACCACTATTTCCAGATGGATCTCACGCCGCCGGAGCGCGTCTTCCTCGACCGCATCGGCACCCGCTGGGGATCGATCGACATGCTCGACCTGGGCGTGGGAGCCGGGCGCACCGCCTATACCTTCGGCGCCATCTGCCGCCGCTACGTGGGGATCGACTACGTGCCCCGCATGATCGAACTGTCACGATCGCGCGTGGGCGAGAGCGAACGATGTCGGTTCGAAATCGGCGACGCGCGCGACCTGTCGCGCTTCGACGACGGCGAGTTCGACGTCGTTCTGTTCAGCTTCAACGGGATGGACAACATCTCGCACGATGACCGGATGCGCGTGCTGCGCGAGGTGCGGCGCGTATTGCGGGCCGGCGGAACGTTCTTCTTTTCGTCGCATTCGCTTAACGTCTTTCCCTTCCGGCTGATCTGGCCCGAGGTCAGCTGGCGGCGGCCGTTCAAGGCACTGCGCTGGCACGGGGGCGCGGCGCGACGCTGGCTGCGACTGCGGATCGGGAACCGCTCGGTTGACGCGGCGTCGGTGCATGCGCGCGGCTGGTCGTTGCTCGTCTCCGACGCGCACGGATACGAAATGCAGATCTACCACGTGACACCGGCCGAGCAGCTCCGCCAGCTCCGCCACACGGGCTTCGCATGCGACGCAATTCTGGACCTACGCGGACGGCCGCTGGCGGACGCCGGCGCATCGCGCGATGACTGGCTCCACTACCTGTGCCACGCCGATGCGATCGGACACCCGACGACGCAATGAGCGCACTCACCGCGCGCGTCATCGTGAACCGGGACCTCGTTGACGAGATCGTTCCCGCGTGGAACACGCTGCTGGACGATGCCGCGCAGATCGAGGTATTCTCGACTCCGGAGTGGCAACTGACGTGGCTGGATTCCTTTCCGGGCGTGTCGCCCCGGTATGTCGCGATGTCGGACGAAACGGGACGCATGCGGGCACTCCTTCCGCTCGGGGTTCGCACCCGGCGCGTCGGGCCTTTCTCCCTGCGGGCTCTGGAACTCGGTGGCGAAGCCGTCGCGTGCGGCGATCACCTGGGGTTGATTGCATGCCCGGCGGACGCCGGCGATGCGTGGGCCGCCGCCGCACCGCTCGTGCGATCGTGCGCGGCGGAGGCCGACCTCGTCCGCTTCGCGTCGATGGATGCGGCGGAAGCGGCCGCCGCGCTTGCGGTGACATCGATGAACCCTGGGTGGGCCGCATGCCATCCGCCGGACGACGTCGCGCCGCGCATGATGCTCCCGCCGCCCACCACCGACGTGCTCGGCGCATTTCGGTCGAGCCGTCGCGCGAAGCTGCGCTACTACGAGCGGCAGTTCGCGAGTTCACATCCGTCCGCCTCGGTCGCCCTCAACGACGAGCGAATGCCGCTCGACGACGCGCTCGACGCGCTCGACGCGCTCCATGCATCGCGCTGGCGCCAGCGCGGAGAAACCGGCGTGCTCGCGGACCCGCCGTTCATGACATTCGTGCGCCGGTTCTCGAGACTCGCGCACGAGCGCGGCTGGCTCCGTCTCTATCAGATGTTCGTGGAGGATCGTGTTGTGGCGACGTTGCTGACGCTGCACCGGCGCGATGTGGCGTCGGGATGGCTGCTCGGCTGGAACCCGGCATTCGCAAAATGGAACGTGTCGGAACTGCTCTGGCTCCACTCCGTGCGGGAGGCCGCGCGGGAGGGACTTCACACGTTCGATTTCCTGCGCGGCGGCGAGGCGTACAAATTCCGGTTCCCGGTCGAGCCTTCGGCGCTGCTCTGCCGGCAATGGACCGTGACGGCGCGAGGGAGAGTCGCGGTCGGCACGGCCTTGGCGGGGGAGCGGGTGCTCGCGTCCGCGAGGCGGTGGCGGACGCGTGCCTACCGCGTGGCGCAGAAGCTGCGCCGCGCGCCGGACTGAGGCGCGGACCATGCGCCCGCTGAGGTCGCTGCCCGGCGTGTGGCACGCGGCGCGCGCAGGCCGCGCGATCGCCGGCGCGCTTCGCCGCCGCTCGCGGCGCGGACTCGTGCTGCTCTATCATCGCATCGCCGGCCCGCGGCGCGACCCGCAAATGCTCGACGTGAGGGCGAGGAATTTCGACGAGCAACTCGGCATTCTCGCGCGCACAACGACGCCGCTGCCGCTCGATGAGTTCGAATCGCTCCGCCGCTCGGGAAGTCTCCCGGCGCGCGCCGTCGCGGTGACGTTCGATGACGGGTACGCCGACAACCTGCACGCGGCCGCGCCGGCCCTGATGCGTCACGGTATTCCGGCGACGGTGTTCATCACCACGGGAATGATCGGATCGGAGCGCGAGTTCTGGTGGGACGACGTCGAGCGCATCGCGTTCGATGCACCGCTCGCGGGCGACGATCCGGCGTCGCGTCAGCGCGAGTACGCTTCGCTCGTGTCGGCGCTCCACCCGCTACCCACCGCGGTGCGCGAGCAGCGCCTGGCCGCGCTGCGCGCGTCGGCGTCCGTGCCGGAGAAGGGACGCGAGTCGCATCGGGCGCTGACTCCGGACGAATTGCGCGGCCTCGCCGCCCGGCCGCGGATCTCGATCGGCGCGCACACGATCACGCATCCGTCGCTCGCGCGGCTTTCCGTCGACGACCAGACCCGCGAGATGGCCGGGAGCACGGCGTGGCTCGAGCGGGAGCTCGGGATTCATGTGCGTGCGCTGGCCTATCCGTTCGGCACGCCCGGCGATGTATCGCGCGATACCGTGCGTGCGGCGGCTGACGTGTGCGACTACGCCATGGCAACGGACTCGGGCGCGGCTTGGAGATGGTCGCCCCGGTGGAGACTTCCTCGCGTCACCGTGCGCGACTGGGACGCCGCGCTGTTCTCGCGTCGTCTCGATGAATGGTTCGCGGAATGACGACCGTGCGCAGGCCGCTGACGGTCGTGACGGTGAACACCTGGGATTCGGGCGGCGGCGCCGAGCGCATCGCGCGCGAGTTGCATCAGAGCTACCAGGCGGCCGGCGAGGACGCGTGGCTGGCGGTCGGCACCGCGCTCGGCACCGACCCGCGCACCGTGCGACTGCCGAATCGCGAGCGGCGCTCGGCCTGGACGCGCGCGTGGATGGCGGCGGCCGACGCGCTTCCGCAGCGCGGCGCGGGTTTCCACCTGGCGAGAACGTTGCGTGACATGGTCGCCGACCCGGTGCGCTGGGCGGCGCGCCGCAGTGGACGCGAGGATTTCGATTTTCCGGGAACGGCGGCGCTCCTGGGCCTGCACGGCCGCACCCCGGACCTGTTGCACCTGCACAATCTCCACGGCGGATATTTCGACCTGCGCGAGGTTCCCCGTCTTACCGAGCGCGTCCCGACGATCCTGAGCCTGCACGATGCCTGGATGCTGAGCGGGCACTGCTCGCACTCGCTCGGCTGCGGGAGATGGGAGACGGGATGCGGGAGCTGTCCTGCGCTCTGGATATACCCGGCCGTTCCCCGCGATGCGACCGCGTTCAACTGGGAGCGCAAGCGCGACATATACGCGCGCAGCCGCCTGCACGTCGCCGTTCCATGCGAGTGGCTCGCCGACCGCGTCCGTCGTTCCATGCTCATGCCGGCCGTGCGCGAACTTCGGGTGATTCCGTTCGGCGTCGACCTGGACGTCTTCCGGGCCGCCGACCGTCCGTCCGTTCGCGCCGGCCTCGGACTCGATCCGTCGCGCCGCGTCATGCTCGTCGCGGCCAACGCGCTGCGCGAGCGGACGTGGAAGGACAGCGAGGCATTCCGCGGTGCGCTGGAACGCCTGCGCGGCGAGGCGGCCGCTGCGCAGTGGATCGCGCTCGGCGAGGAGGGCCCCGATCTTCAGGTGGGCGCCGTGCGGCTCCGCCGTGTCGCGATGGAATCCGATGACCGGCAGCTCTCCCGCTGGTATCAGGCCGCCGACGCATATGTGCACCCCGCGCGCGCCGACACGTATCCGCTCATGGTGATCGAGGCGCTCGCGTGCGGCACGCCGGTGATCGGGACCGCCGTGGGCGGTGTACCCGAGCAGATCGCCAGCGCGTCGTTCATCCGCGGCGCGCACGAGCGTGCCGGACTCGACGAGGCCACCGGTGCGGTGGTGCCTGCCGGCGATCCGCTTGCGCTCGTGGCGGCGATCGAGGGAACGCTTGCGCTCAATTCCGGTGTGCGAGCGGCACTCTCGGCAAACGCCGCTCGCACGGCGCGGGAAAAGTTTGACAGGCGCCGGCACGCGCGCGAATATCTCGACTGGATTCACGCACTGGTCGCAGAGCGCTCCGGCTCGCCGCGGGAACAGCCTCGATGACCGTATATCACCGCTCATGAACCAGCCGCGCCCCAGTCTCACCGTGATCACCCCGTCGTTCAACCAGGGGCGATACCTGGAAGAAACGATCCTGTCGGTGCTCAATCAGGGCGTGAAGGACCTCGAGTACATCATCGTCGACGGCGGAAGCACCGACGAGAGCGTCGAGGTGATCAAGAAATACGAGCGTCATCTCAAGTGGTGGGTCTCCGAGAAGGATCGCGGCCAGTCGCACGCGATCAACAAGGGACTCGCGCATGCCACGGGCGAGTTCGTCGCGTATCTCAACAGCGACGACGTCTACCTTCCCGGCGCGCTCCATGCCGCGCTCGACCTGCTGCACCGCACGAAGGGTGCGCGCTGGATCGCCGGCGGCATCATCGATTTTGGATCCGAAGAGATACAAACGTACGACTGGTACAGTCCCAAGGTGCCGACGTCGCTGCTCGATTGTCTCACCCTGCGATTCCAGGCCGCGCAGCCGGGCCACGTCTGGTCGCGCGAGATGCTCGAGTCCGTCGGCGGCTTCGATGAATCGATGCGGTACTTCTTCGACCTCAATCTCTACGCGGAACTGCTCGCACGCGGGGAGCGCTGCATTCCGCTCGACCGGCCGCTCGCGGCCTACCGCTTCCATCCCACGAGCAAGACGGTCGGTGAGCAGCATCTCCGCGAGGCTGATTGGGACCGCATCCGTGAACACTTCGTGCCCATGCTGCCGCTGCATCAGCGTGTGGTGGCGCGGCACCGGATCGCCCTGCTGAAGAGCGGGGCGCTGTACACGCAGGCGGCGCGAGAGCAGGCCGCGGGGCACCGCGCCGAGGCGCGAAAGCAGTTCACGTCGGCGGTGCGGCTGTACCCGCCGAGCTTGCTGTCGCGCAGCGGCCTCGGCTGCGTGCGACGCCTGTATTTCGGCGGGACGTGACCGCGCGCGAAGCGGTGCGCGTCTATTTCCCCTGCACGGGTCTCGGACGCCAGCGGCGCGGATTCGAGACCTTCACCCGATCGTGCGCAGCGGCGCTGCGGGGGGAGCCTGGTCTCGAGATCACGGTGTTCGGCGGCGGCGGCCCGGACTCGCGGCCCGACGAGCGCACGGTGCCGAATGCGCCGCGTGACGGCTTGACCGCTCGCGCCGTCGGAGCGCTGACGCGCCGCGATCCGTACTTCGTCGAACAAGCGACCTTCTTCGCGGCATTCCTTCCGAGACTCGTCGCGGCGCCGCCGGACGTCGTCTATTTCGCCGACCTCAGCCTTGGCAACGCGTGCTGGCACTGGCGCCGGATTTCCGGCCAGCGCTTCCGGTTGCTCTTTTACAACGGGGGCGCGACGACGATGCCGTTCACACGCTGCGACCTCGTGCAGCAGGTGAGTCCGGAGCACTTCGACAGCGCACTCGCGCGGGGAGAAAGGGCGGATCACCAGGTGCTCCTCCCGCATGGCGTCGACGTCGCCGAAGACTATACCCCGCCCACATCCGCACAGCGGGCGGCCGCCAGGCAGGAATTGGGGATCGCGCCGGGCCGCCCGCTGCTCCTGAGCGTGGGGATGCTCGACGCGCAGGTGAAGCGGATGGACTACGTGATTCGCGAGGTCGCCTCGCTGGGTGCGGCGCGGCCGCACCTGCTGCTCGCGGGAGCGATGTCCCGGCAGACGCCGGAAATCCTCGTGCTCGCCCGCGAGATGCTTGGCGCGAATGACTTCACCGCGCGCACGCTCTCCCGCGCCGAGATGGCGCTCGCATACCGCGCGGCCGACGCGTTCACGCTCGCGTCGCTCCGCGAAGGGTTCGGCCTGGCCATGCTCGAGGCGCTTGCGGCGGGACTTCCGTGCATCGTGCACGACACGCCGAACACCAGGTACCTCTGCGGCCCGCACGCGGAGCGCGCTGACCTGCGGACGAGCGGCGCGCTCGCGGTGCGACTGGCGGTTGCGTTCGCCGAGCGCGGAGATCCGCAAGCGATGCGCGCGCGGCACGAATGGGTGCGGAGCCGGTTCTCCTGGGGGGCGCTGCGCGACCGCTATGCGGAACTACTCCGCGCGTGCGCAGCCGGCCGGCGGCCGGAGTGGGCATGACCGGCCTTACGCTCGTGCCGTACATTTGGGGACGATGCCGAGACTTCCGCGGAGCCGCGTGAGCGCGACAGTGCCGGTGGCGTATTTTGCGCACAGCCGTGCCGACCTCGTCGTGCGCACGCTGGCTGCCCTGCGCGAGAACGGGGTGACGCTGATCTATGCTTTTGCTGACGGCGCGCGAAGCCCCGAAGGCCAGAAGGACGTCGATGACGTCCGGCGCATCCTCCGCTCGGTGGACTGGGCCGACCTGCACCTCGTGGAACGACCGGTGAATGTCGGAATCGATGCCGGGATCGTAGCTGGCATCTCCGAGACACTCGGCGCGCACCAGGAGGTCGTCGTCTGCGAGGACGACATCGAGATGTCTCCCGGCACGTATGAGTATTTCGTTGCCGCCCTCGAGCGGTATCGTGACGAACCCCGCGTCATGTGCATCAGCGGATGGACGCACCCGCGCGTGACGCCGGCCGGCGCACGCGCCGCGCCGCACTTCACGGGGCGCTTCCCCTGCTGGGGATGGGCGACCTGGAGGCGGGCCTGGGCCGGATTCCCGGGGATGTCGGCGGTAGAGCTGCGCGACCGCTGCCTCGCCGCCGGGATCGACATCGGGAAGTATGGCGAAGATGTCCCCGCGATTTTCGCGGGCGACGCGGCCAAGGCGACGTGGGACTACTGCTTCAGTCTCCACATGATGCTGCATGGCGGCCTGAGCCTGTTGCCTCGGCACACGTTGACCGCGCACATCGGCTACGACGCTCGCGCGACGCACCCGCAGAATGACGAAGGGTGGGAGGACCATCCCGAATCGCCGCCGCCGCCGGACCAGGTTCGCTGGCCGGCCGTGCGAGAGGAACCCGACAGTGCCGAATGCTGGAGGCGCGCGCTGAATGCACCGCCGCGACCATCCGTCGTTGCGCGCATCCGCCGCCGGCTCGCGCGACTGATCGCCACGCGCGCTGGGCGAGAGCCACGCGCCTGAACATCGTCTCTGCGCCAGGAGCGGGAACGCGGCCGGTCATTTCGGTGATCGTACCGTCGTACCGGCGCACGGAGTCGCTCGGGCGCTGTCTCCGGGCGATCGCGGCGCAATCACATGTGCCGGACGAGGTGGTGGTCGGTGTCCGATCGGATGACGCGGACACGGAGTGCGCCGTCGCGTCGTTCTCGCGCACGTTTCCCTCGCCACTCCAGTGCGCGGCGACGGACGGGGCCGGCGTCGTCGCGGCGATGAACGCCGCGCTCGCCGCGTGCCGTGCGGATTCCGAAATCATCGCGCTCACGGACGACGACACGGAGCCGCATCACGACTGGATCGAGCGCCTGGCCGCCTGCTTCACCGATCCGCGCGTGGGAGGCGCGGGCGGCCGCGACTGGCAGCCCCTCGAGCGGGGCGACCGCGCCGTCGTGGGGAAGGTGCAGTGGTTCGGCCGCGTGATCGGCAACCATCATCTGGGCGCGGGACCGGCGCGCGACGTGGACGTGCTCAAGGGTGCGAACTGCGCGTATCGCGCACGGCTGCTGCGCGCGGTCGGGTTCGACACGCGCCTCGCCGGATCCAGCGCGCAACTATTCTGGGAACTCGCTCTCTGCCTGCCGATCCGGCGCGCGGGCTGGCGGCTGGTGTACGATCCCGCGATCGCGGTCGAGCACCACGTCGAGCCGCGCAGCGACGGTGACCAACTGCACCGCGGCGTGTTCGCACCGGCGCCGCTCAGCGACGCGGCGTACAACGAGACGCTGGTGCTCCTCGAGAACCGGGGCGACGGCGCACGCGCGGCATTCATGATCTGGGCACTCCTGGTGGGAACGCACCACGAACCCGGGCTCGCCCAGCTCCCGAGGCTCGTGCTGCGCGGAGACCGGCACGCATTCACGCGATGGCGGGCCGCGCTCGACGGGCGGATGCGCGGCTGGAGGCGGTGGCGCGCCGAGGGACCGGGGCCGGCCACTCTTCACGTTCCGCCGGCACCGGCGCGATGAAGCCGCTCCGGGTCCTCGTCGTCATGCCGCTGGGCACCGCCCTGGGCGGCGGTGAGTCGATGCTGCGACAGCTGCTCGTGCACGGCCGCGGCCAGGACGTGGAATGGATCGTGGTGTTCCTGCGCGACGGGCCGATGGTCGCGGAGATGCGCGCGCTCGGACTCGACGTTCACGTCATCGAGGCCGGCCGCTTTCGCCACGTGACCGCTCGCATCCGGGCGATCCGAAAGGTCGCGCGGCTCGCCAAGTCGAGCGGCGCTGACGTCGTGCTCGGCTGGATGGTCGCCGGCCAGCTCACCGCCGGCTCCGCGGCGCTGATCGCGGGACTTCCGTGCGTGTGGTTCCAGGTCGGCACGCCGCGGCCCGACTGGCTCGACCGCCTCGCGACCCTGCTCCCCGCACGAGGCGTGCTCGTGCTGTCGCGCGCCGCCGCCGCGGCGCAGGCGCGCGTGTGGCCGCGCCGGCGCCAATGGCTCGTGTATCCCGGCGTGCCGCTCGACGCGTTCGATCCATCGCGGCTGCCCGCGCCCACGGTCGTGCGATCGAAGCTTCGATTGCCGGCGCAGGGTCCGCTGATCGGCATGGTCGGGCGGCTCCAGCGATGGAAGGGCATGCACGTGTTCATCGCCGCGATGGCGCGCGTGCACTGGTCACGTCCCGGCGTGCGAGCGGTGATCGTCGGCGGTCCGCACGAGACGGAGCCGCGATACGCCTCCGAACTGCGCGCGCAAGCAAGCTTGCTCGGCCTCAGCGACGTCATCACCTTCGCGGGTTTCCAGACCAACATCCCCGAGTGGATGCAGGCGATGGACGTCTTCGTGCATGCGTCGGACCGTGAACCGTTCGGCATTGTATTGATCGAAGCGATGGCGCTCGGGAAGCCGGTGATCGCGGGGTCCGGGGGCGGACCAGCCGAGATCATCACCGATGGGGAGAACGGGCTCCTCGTGCCGTACGGCGACGTCGGGTCGCTCGCGCATGCCATCCTGCGGTACCTTGATGACGACGCGTTCGCGGCGCGGGTCGGCGCGGCGGCACGGAACCGCGCGGCGGTCTTCGACGACCGGACCTACGCGGCGAACGTCATCGCGGCATTGCGGGAGTGCGTCTCCTGATTCCACCGTCAGCATGGCCGTTGATCATCGTGGAGGTTCCGGGCTGCGACCGGCCGCCGGCGGTGCCATGAGAAACTTCTCGCTGGCATTCATCGCCGACGCCGTGCACCGTCGCGGAGGCCAGGAACGTGCGGCCGCCGAGGTGCTGTCTCGTATATCGCGGCGCATTTCCGTGACCGTCATCGCGAAGGAATGCGACCTCGGCGATGCGCCCGTCCGCTGGATCCCGGTTCGCGCGCCGCGGCGCCCCTCGGTGCTGCGCACGTGGGCGTTCGCGCGCGCAGCACGTGCCGCTGAACATCGCGCGAACTGTACGATCACGAACAGCATCGGCGCGGCGGCGCGGGACGCGGACGTCATCACGGCGCAGTTCTGCCACGCGGCGTTCACCGCGCGCTTCGGCGGAATCCGCGGCGGCTCGGGCCTGCGAGCGGCGTACCAGCGATTCGCGCAATCGCGATTCACAGCGGACGAGCGCCGGGCGTATTCGTCTCCGAGGCTGAAGCGCGTGATCGCGGTGTCGGAGGGCACGGCCCGCGAGCTGCAGGAATTCTACCACGTGCCCCGGGAGCTGATCGCCGTCGTGCCGAACGGAGTGGACGGCGCGGTGTTCCGCCCGGCGGCCGACGCGGCGGCACGGCGCGCGCTTCGCGAGCGGCTGTCGCTGCCGGCGGGCGAGTTCATCGCGCTGTTCGTGGGTGGTGATTGGGAACGGAAGGGCGTTCGCGACGCGATCGCGGCGATCACCGGCCTCACCGGGACGCGGCTCGTGATCCTCGGCACCGGTGACGTAGGCGCGATGAAGGCGCACGCGATCAAGCTCGGCGCGGAACGCCAGGTCATGTTTCCCGGCGCGTCGCGCGCGCCGCAGGACTGGTACGCGGCGTGCGACGCGTTCGTCTTCCCGTCGCGTTACGAGGCGTTCTCGCTCGTCACGCTCGAAGCCGCGGCGTCGGGACTTCCGATCGTCGCGCACGCCATCAACGGCACCGAGGAGCTCGTGCGCGACGGGGAGAACGGCTGGCTCGTTCCGTTCGGCGCCCACGCGCTGCGCGAGAAGATCGAGCTCCTGCGCGACGATCCGGCGCGCCGAGCGCGGATGTCGGCCGCCGCGGTCGCGTCGTCGCGCCGGTACGACTGGGACCGGATCGCCGATGAACAGTTCACCGTGTTCCAGGCCGCGGCGACGCTCGCGACCGGCGGCGCCACGAGCAGCGCGCGGAGCGCACCGTAGCATGTGCGGCATCATCGGAGTCGTGCAGGACGGCGCGGCGCAGTCGCGGGAGCGGCTCGTCGCTGCGCGCGAGCTCATGTGGCAGCGCGGTCCGAACGACGCGGGCGTCTGGGCCGGCGAGCACGCATGCCTCGGCGCACGCCGCCTCTCGATCATCGACCTCTCGAGCGCCGGCCACCAGCCGATGATCAGCGACGATCGCCGGCGCGTGCTCGTGTTCAACGGCGAGATCTACAACTTCCACGAACTTCGCCGCGAGCTCGAGCCCGACTTCGCGTTCCGGTCGCACACGGACGGCGAGGTGATCCTGCACGGCTACCGGCGCTGGGGACTGCCGGGGCTGCTCAGCCGCCTGGCGGGCATGTTCGCGTTCGCGCTCTGGGACGAGGACCGGCGGATGCTGTTCGCCGCGCGCGACCGCGTGGGCAAGAAGCCGTTCCTCTTCCGGCACGAGGGACGCACACTGCACTTCGCGTCGACGCACAACGCGTTGCTCGCCTTGCTGCCGGGGACGCCGCCGCTCAATCCGCACGCCGTGGACGCGTTCCTCGTCTACCAGGCCGTGCCGGCGCCGCTCTCCGTCTTCCGCGGCGTCACGCGGCTCCTGCCGGCGCATTCCCTCGTATTCTCATCCGACACCGGCACGTGCGTCGTCGAGCGCTACTGGGACGTGTCGTACGCGAAGAAGACGCGCGAATCCGAACCGGAGGTGCTGGAGCACGTCGAGTCGCTGGCGCGCGAAGCCGTCCGCAAGCGGCTCGAGAGCGACGTGCCCGTGGGCGTGTTCCTCTCCGGGGGTGTCGATTCCTCTCTGATCGCCGGCCTTGCGGCGCGCGAAAGTTCAAAACCGATCGAGGCGGTGACGCTCGGATTCGACGAACCGGAATTCGACGAGCGCGCGTACGCGCGCAAGGTCACGGATCATCTGGGCATGCGGCTGCACGAGGAGACGCTGCGTCCCGCGCTCGTCGCCGACCTGCCGGCCATCGTGTGGCACTACGGCCAGCCCGTCGCCGACGTCTCGATCGTGCCGAACCACTATCTCGCACAGGCGGCCCGCCGCTGGATGACTGTCGCGCTCAACGGTGACGGCGGCGATGAACTCTTCGGCGGCTACGCACGCCCGATGCTCGCGCGCGTCGCGGCGCCGTATCGTCGCCTGCTCCCGCAGTCCGTGCGTTCGGCGGTGTCGCGCGCGCTCCGGGACCGTGACAGCGGGCCGCTGCGCCGCCTGGCGCTCCTCGCGCGCGCCGGCGGCGAGTCCGCCGCCGAGAGCTTCACCTACGATCGCGGCTTCCGGCTTTTCCGTGCGGAAGCGTACCCTGAGGCGTTTCTCGCATCGCTCGGCGACACCAATCCCGACGCGATGTACCGCGAGGTCTGGGACCGGGCCGACGGCACGGACGACGTCGATCGCGCGCTGTACGGCGACTTCAGCACCTATTTGCCGGATCAGCTGCTCGTGAAGGCGGACCGCGCATCGATGGCGCACGGTCTCGAGGCGCGCTCGCCGCTCCTCGATCGCGCCCTGATCGAATACGCCGCGACGATTCCGACCTCGATTCGCCTCAAGCATTTCGAGACGAAATACGTGCTGAAGAAGCTGGCCGAGCGCTACGTGCCCCGCTCGGTGATCTACCGGCGCAAGAAAGGCTTCGTGATGCCGGCCTCGCGATGGCTGCGCGGCGAGCTCTCGCCCTACGTGCGAGCGGCGCTGGACAGCCGCACGTTCTTCGACCGCGGATGGGTTCGGCCCGAATTCGTGCGCCGCATTCTCGCGGAGCACTTCACCGGCCAGCACGACTGGGGCGAGCAGCTCTGGACGCTGCTGGTGCTCGAGGTGTGGGCCCGTCTCACGCTCGATCGCACGCTCGAACGCGACGAGCAGATGGACGCGCTGCTGCGCAAGCCCGAGCGTCCACGCCGAGCGACAGTCCGCACGCTGCAGCTCGGGATGGAGTGGTTCCCGGAGAAGCCCGGCGGGCTGAATCGCGTCTATTTCGAGCTGATCAAGCACCTGCCGCAGGCCAACGTGGAGGTGCAGGGACTCGTTGCGGGCACCGCCCAGGTCACGCAGGACTCCGGCGGAATGATCGAAGGATTCGCGCCCCGTTCCGAATCGTTGCTGCCCCGCTTGCTCGCGGTTCGACGGCTCGCCGTTCCAATGTTGCGCAGCGACCCCAAGCTGCTCGTCGTCTCCCACTTCTCGCTTTACACAGCTCCCGTAATCGACGCCCTCGCCGGCCATCCGATGGTCGTCCATTTCCAGGGGCCGTGGGGACTCGAGGGCGGAGCCGAGCGCCAGTCGCGACTCACCGTTCGGGTGAAGACCGCTGTCGAGCGGGCCGTCTATCGCCGCGCGAGCGCATTCATCGTCCTCTCGCGGCCGTTCGGCCAGATTCTCGAACGCCGCTTCGGTATCCCGCCCGACAAGATCCACGTGATACCAGGCGGTGTGGACGTGTCGCGCTTCGCGATCCGGGAATCACGCGCGGAGAGCCGCACCAAACTGGGATGGCCGCAGGACCGACCCATCGTGCTCGCCGTCCGCCGCCTGACGCGCCGCATGGGGCTGGACGACCTCGTTCGCGCGGCGCTGCGTCTCCGCGAGCGAGTGCCGAACGTGCTCGTGCTGATCGCCGGCGACGGACCGGTCAAGGGAGAACTCGAGCGGCAGATCGTGTCGCTTGACCTCGAGCAGAACGTGCGCCTGCTGGGCTTCGTGCCGGACGCCGACCTGCCGTTTGCGTATCGCGCTGCCGACCTGACCGTCGTGCCAACCGTGACGCTCGAGGGATTCGGGCTGATCGTCCCGGAGTCTCTCGCGGCAGGCACCCCGTGTTTCGTAACGCCGGTCGGTGGACTTCCCGAGGCGGTGAGCGGCCTCTCGCGCGCGCTCGTACTGCCGTCGACGGGCGCCGAGGCGATCGCCGACGGGCTCGCCGGCGCACTCATGGGAGTGACGCCGCTGCCGAGTGCGCGCGAGTGCGTCGATTTCGCGCGGAGGAACTACGACTGGCCGGTCATCGCGGAGCGCGTGCGGCTCGTGTACGAGGAGGCGCTGCGTTGAGCGGGAGCGGCTCTGCGACGAGCGAGAGCGGCGCCGCGTCGAGCGAGAGCGGCGTCCTCTTCGTCGATCACGCCGGCGTCCTGGGCGGCGCCGAGCTCTCGCTGCTCGATCTCGCCGCGGCGTTCGGCGCCGGCTCCGAAACGCTGCTGCTCGCCGAAGGACCGTTTCGCACCGCCCTCGAGTCGCGCGGCGTGAAGGTGAGCGTGGAACCCCTCGGCGCGCTGAAGCACGTGAAGAAGGAAACGCGCCTGCCGGGCCCCGCCGCATTCACCGATGCCGTACGCATCGCGCGCCGCGTCGCGCGGCGTGCGAAGCCGCACAAGGTGATCTACGCGAACTCGCAGAAGGCCTTCGTGGTGGCCGCCGCAGCGGGACTGCTCGCACGGCGACCCGTGGTGTGGCACCTGCGCGACATCCTTGCGCCGCCGCACTTCAGCGGGACGAACGTGCGCGCCGCCGTCACGCTCGCAAACCTCCGTGCGGCGCGCGTGATCACGAACTCGCGCGCCACCGCGGCGGCGTTCATGGCGGCGGGCGGCCACGCATCGCTCGTACGGGTCGTGCACAACGGAATCGACCCCGCGCCGTTCGACGCCGTGACGCCGGCCGCCGCCGCTGCCACGCGAGCGGCGCTCGGCGTTCCGGCGGACGCGTTCGTCGTGGCGCTGTTCGGCCGTTTCCATCCGTGGAAGGGACAGCAGGTGCTGCTCGACGCGCTCACGCGGCTGCCCCGGGTGCACGCGCTCTTCGTCGGTGCGCCGCTCTTCGGCGAGGAGGCGTTCGCGTCCGCGCTGCAGGCGCAGGCGGCGAAGACCGGCGTGGCGGATCGCGCGCACTTTCTCGGATTCCGTGCCGACGTGCCCGAACTCATGCGCGCGTCGGACGCCGTCGTTCATGCGTCCGTCTATCCCGAACCCTTCGGGCGCGTG
This sequence comes from Gemmatimonadota bacterium, assembly GCA_003171215.1. Lineage (GTDB taxonomy): Bacteria > Gemmatimonadota > Gemmatimonadetes > Gemmatimonadales > Gemmatimonadaceae > Fen-1231. The sequence goes on from PMYN01000033.1 coordinate 110,630, forward strand.
ATCGTCGAGGGAATGCTCGCGGGGCGGCCGGTGATTGCGACGCGCGCGGGCGGCGTCACGGAAATCGTCGACGACGAAACCGGTGTGCTCGTTCCGCCGAACGACGCCGAGGCACTGGCACGGGCGATCGAGTCGCTCGCAGGCGATCCCGGGCACGCCGCGGCCATGGCCGCGCGCGGTGCCGCGAGGGCGCGCAAGGAGTTCACCGTCGCGGCGATGGTGCGGGGCGTGGAAGACGCGATGCGCGACCTGCTGTGAGTTCGGCCGCGACGCGAAGTCCATCGATTTCGTCCGCAGCCAATCACCGCGAGGACCTGGACGGATTGCGCGCCGTCGCGGTGCTCGCGGTGGTCGTGCATCACGCCAGTCCGCGGATCCTTCCCGGCGGATTCATCGGCGTCGATGTCTTCTTCGTGATATCGGGTTTCCTGATCACGTCGATCATCCTTCGGGATCTCGATGCCGGAACGTTCTCGTTCGCCGGATTCTACGAACGCCGGGTGCGGCGGCTGGTCCCGAACCTGACGGTGCTGCTGGTGTTCTGCTCGTGCGTCGCCTGGTTCCTGCTGCTCCCCTCCGATTTCCGGAACTACGCGAAAAGCCTGTTCAGCACGACCACGTTCACGTCGAACATGTTCTTCTGGCGCGACTCGTGGTACTTCGCGGCGCCGTCGCAAACCAAGCCGCTGCTGCACACGTGGTCGCTGGCTATCGAGGAACAGTACTACCTGCTCTTTCCGGTGATCCTGTGGGCACTCAAATGCTACTTGCCCAAGCGCATCCGCATCGTGTGCATCTTCGGGTTCGCGGCATCGCTCGCCCTGAGTATCTGGGCAGTGCGAAATGCTCCGGCGGCGGCTTTCTATCTCCTGCCATCACGCGCGTGGGAGTTGTTGCTCGGGTCCGTGCTGGTCGTAGGCGTGCTGCCGAAGACCGAGTCGATCCGTGCGCTGGAGGTACTCTCCGCCGCCGGGTTGATCGCGGTCGTCGCGGCGACGCTGATCTTCGACACCTCCACTCCGCTTCCAGGCGTGGCCGCGCTTCTCCCATGCGCCGGGGCGGCGCTGGTGATCTACGCAGGCACCGTGCCCAACGTCACGATGGTGCGCCGCCTGCTGAGCTGGCGACCGCTCGTGTTCGCCGGGTTGATGTCGTATTCCCTCTACCTCTGGCACTGGCCGCTGCTGGCTTTTGCGCGGTATTATTTCCTCTCGGGGCTCACGACGGGTGCGACGCTGCTGTTCGTCTGTCTGTCGCTGCTTCTCGCTTATCTCGCATGGCGATTCGTCGAGCAGCCGGTTCGAGCGAGAACGCTCCTGATGAAGCGACGGCACCTCGTGATCGCATTCGGGGCGAGCTCCGCGGTCCTGCTGCTGTTCGCGGCCGCCGGAGATCGATCGGGAGGGTGGGCGCAACGATTCGGACGGATCCCGATCATCGACTACGACAGCGTCGTGGCCGACATCGGCCGCGATGCGACCGGCGGCTGTTTTCTGCCGGCGAGCCGGAATGCCTCGTGGAATGCTGCCGCCTGCACGTACGCTTCTGCAGCCGGCACTCCCGGCGACGGGTCTCGCCGAATCTTCCTGATCGGCGACAGTTTTGCGGCGCAGTTCTCGATCTGGCTGAAACTGAACTTTCCCGGCACGGTGGTCGAGCTGACGTCGTCAGCGTGCCCGCCGCTGTTCGATTTCGTGCATGAGGTGCGTCCGCGCTGGTGCACGGCGATCAACGCGATGCGAGAAGAGGCGCTGCGCACGCAACACTTCACCGACGTGTTCCTCGGTGCGTGGTGGGGTCAGACACAAAACCCGGAGACGATGCGCGCCCTCGAGCGAACGGTGCATCGCATTCTGGATTCCGGCGTGTCGCGCGTCACGGTGCTGGGTACCGCGCCGCACTTTCGGGACTCGCCGGTCGACATCGTGAACCGCCAGCGAGTATTCGGCCGGCCGGTAGTGGACGCTCTGCCGGCGGACGTGTATGCCGAATACCGCGGCACACTGGATCGCATTTCGAGGCTGAACGGCGTCCGGGTTCTCAATGTCGATGATTGGGTCTGCCGGAGCGGGGCGTGCCCCTATATGCTCAACGGAGAGTTGCTGTTCGTCGATGGCGCCGCGCACCTGACGCGCTCAGGCGTTCGATACGTCATGGCGCAGGCAGACTGGATCAGCACCCAACCCGCATCATCGCAATCAGTTCGACGGTGACGAAACCGCACATGAGAATGCGATGAGGATTCTGCACGTGGCGCGCCTGTGGGGCGAGGCGCTGTTCGCGCAGCGCATGCCTTCCATCTATCACGGAATTCTCAAGCTTTGGGGACGGTCGAACAGCATCAAGGTGCTGCTGGCCGGGCTCGTGCGCCGCGGGGACGTCGTGTTCGACGTCGGCGCCAATCGCGGAATCCTCACGTCGCTGATGTCGAACCTCGTCGGTGCTGACGGGCGCGTCCACGCATTCGAACCCTCACCCGACACCTGCCGGTTGCTCCGCGTGACTCTTGTTGAGCGCGCGCGCCACCCGGAAAACGTGGTGGTCAATGCATCGGCAGTGGGCACGGAAGATGGCGTCGGGACGCTGTACACGCCCCAGCAGGACCACGGGCAGGCTTCGTTGAGGACACACGACACGGGATCGTGGTCCGCGCATGCGTCGGTGCGATCCGACGAAGTCGCTGTCACCAGGCTGGATACGTACTCGGCGGCGCAGGCGCAATCGCGCATCGACCTCGTGAAGATGGATGTCGAAGGCGCCGAGCTTCCGGCGCTTCGCGGGTTTGCGGCAGGACTTCGATCATTTCATCCAATCATCGTGTGCGAGCTCTGCGGCGCGTGGACGCGTGCGTTCGGCTACGAGCCGAGCGCAGTCATCGAAGAACTGAAGGGTGCGGGGTACGACTCGTTCCACCTCGTCACCGACCGCGGCGGCCTTCGTGCACTCACCAGCTCACACTTGGTGAACGACGGTGAATCTCACGACCTCGTGGCCAGCGTCGAAGGCGCCCACGCGAGTCGGGTACGACGGCTGGTGAGGTAGCCGCCATGGGCTGGAAGGGAGCGCTCATCGAAGGGCCGCTGGCGATCGCAAGCCGCCTTGCTGCGCCGTGGGGTCCGCTTGCTGCGACGCCACGGGAAATCCTCGTCATTCGCCCGAACGACCTCGGCGACCTGCACACGACGACGCCCGCCTTCGCGGCGCTGCGCCGCCGGTTTCCGTCGAGTCGCATCGTGGCCGCCGTCGGGTCGTGGGGCAGCGCCGTGCTCACGGGCAATCCCAACGTCGATGAAGTGGTCGAACTCGACGCGCCATGGAACAACAAGTTCGTGGCCGACCAGTCGTGGCGGGCGATCGCGAGGTTCCTGTGGAAGTCGGAGCAGGTGCGCTCTCTGCGTCGCCGGGGTGGTTTCGACGTGGGGATCGACGTGCTCGGCAGTCACGTCGGTGCACTGCTCATGATGCGGTTGGGCGTCCGCTATCGCATCGGTGTGCGCGGCTATCGCGGCGGCTGGTCGGCATGCCAGCGTTACATCCGATTCTCCGATCGGGTGCACGTCGCTCGCGCGGCGTTGAATCAGGTGGCGTTGCTCGGGGCGACGGAACTGCCGGACGCGATCCCGCAGCTGTTCCTATCCGAATCGGAGCGGCGGGATGCCGAGCGAATGTGGGGTGAACGTCGGCACGGCACCGCGCGGCTGATCGTCGGATCCGGAGGAGGGCTGGCCGGGAAGTGCTGGCCCACCGATCAAATGGCCGGTGCGTTGGCGAGCCTCACGCGGACGCTGCGCCGGGGTGAATCACCAGCTGTCGACGTGCTCCTGGTGGGCGGCGCCGCCGACCGGGATCCGGGCCGTCGGATCGTCGAGCTCACCGGAGGCGCCGTGAGATCCGTGTGCGGTGAGACATCCTTGCGATCGACGTTCGCGCTCTGCGCCGGCGCGGACGCGGTGCTGACGAATGCGAGCATGCTGTCGCACACGGCCGCGGCCTTTCGCAAACCGACCGTCGTCGTGCTCGGCGGGATGCATCAGGACCAGGAGGCCTATGATCGCTTGTGGGGGTATCCTGCGCCGTATCGAAGCGTCGGTCCCGCGAGCGCGGCAGAGCGCGAGCGTGGATGGCCGGGTGTCGAGTCCGTCGCGGGGGCCGTGCTATCGTGCCTGCGGTGACGCGGCGACAATCGCGCGCACCTGCTGTCGCCAGCGATTCCAATAGAGCAGCATCACTCCGATTTCCACGACGGCAGAGATCTCCGCGCTCACGCCATCGGCGCTGAACGGCGCGCGCGCGATCGCGTGCAATCGTCCTCTCGCGACGGCGCGCAGGTTGCCAGGCAGCGTGTGCGGTTGATGGTGAATGGCCGAGAACAGCATATGCGCGAGATGCCACGGAGCCGTGTCGGCACCCCAGCGCTCGCGGCGCGGCGGATGATCCACGATGGCCTTCGGCGCGAAACGCCACGACAGCTTCGCGGCGAACGCCCGCTCGCGGAGATCGGCGTCTTCCATGTGCGGCACGGTGAACCGTTCGTCGAACCCACCGATCGTGTCGAAGGCCTCTCGACGAATGGCGAGATTCGAGGTCCACCATCGTCCGCCCAATTCGTTGACCGGTGCATGCTCCCTTGGCGACCGCACGCCGATCCTGCAGACCGTACGCCCTTCCACCGCTTGCACGCCATCGCTCGCGGCAAGCAGCTGCTCGAGCCAATCGCGGTCGGGAAGCGTGTCGTCGTCGGTGAAGGCAATCCACTCGCCGCGCGAGGCGCGCACTCCGGCGTTGCGGTTCGCGGCTGGTCCGCGGCGCGGTCCCGCGGCGTATGCCGCCCAGGGAAACCGCTCGGCGAGCAGCGCGCGCGCGTCGCCGGTGTCGCCGTCGTCGGCGACGACGACTTCGTATCGCGTCGCATCGAGTGTCTGCGCGCCGGGCGCCAGCTGCTGGAGGCAGGACGCGAGCGACGCCGGCCGGTGCCGCGTGGGGATCACCACCGAAATGCGCGGCGCGGCCGGAGCCGCCGGGTCACCCATCGGCGGGGTCGTTCCACGCGAGGCCTTGCCGCCACGCCTTGCGATCGAACATCAGCGAGAGCTCGCGGCTAAGGCGCGAGCTTGAACCCGCCGACACCCAGCGACAGCCGCAGGAAACTTCCGACCGGTCCCGCATCGGGCGCGCCGACGACATTTCGTCCCTCGTACGTCCATGCGGTGCGGTGCGGCGAGATGGTTGTGCCGAAGCGCATGCCGAACGTGACGCCCACGTGCGACTTTTCGGAGCGAAGCATCAGGAAATCGAGACCGATGCCCGGCTGAAACACCGAGTACGAACCCGTGATGTTGCTGGAGAATCCCGGGCTGGCGAGGATGTCGTCGAACAGCGGATCGACGCTCGTGCCGACGGTGGCGCCGCCGTTTCGGTCGCTGACCGTGATCTTCGTCGTCCCCATGCCCACGCCGAGGAACCCGACGAAGTTGAACCTCCACGTCGTGTACAACGCGTAGCCCACCGTCCCCATCCAGTAGTGGCTGTGCATCTTGTTCGTGCGGCCGGTG
>PMYN01000033.1:116258-131915 GCA_003171215.1 Gemmatimonadota bacterium
AGCGCTCCAGTGGCGGCGATCCGTGGGCAAAGGCGCATGACGAGAATGTACTCCCGATTACGCGAGCGCGGGATGCCTGAGATGGAAGCCGGTGGCCTGCTGGTAGGCGTGTGCCACGCGGAGCAGGTTGGCCTCGCCGAAGAGCGAACCGAGGAAGGTGATCGAGACGTTGATGGGGGTCCCGTCACGGAAGCCGTTCGGCAGGATGCAGGCCGGATGACCGGTCAGGTTCGTGGCGGTGAGCTGGTTCGCGGCCCCCGTTGGCGTGACGATCACGTCGACGCCCTTGAACAACTCGGCCCACCTCGCGATCGCCAGCGTTCGGACCCGGTTCGCATTGATGTAGTCCACGGCCGGAATCAGGTGCGCCTTGCGGAAGGTGTTCGGCCATGCCCCCGGTCCCTGCTGCGCCATTTCCCTCACGCGGCCCGAGCGGGTGAGTTCGTCGAACGCCGCGCCGGCTTCGGCGTCGAGGATGATCCGCATCGCGTTATAGGGGGCATCGGGCAGCTCCACCGGGATGAGCGGCATGCCGAGCTTGCGAAGCACGTCGAGCGCGGCATCGTCGAATTCCTTGAGCGGGTGCCGCTCGGTGGAGTCGAACGCGCTCTTTACGAAGCCGACGCGGATCTTCGAGAGCGGTGCACCGGCGTCCCAGCTGAACGGCGCGGCGCGGCACGAGAGGTCGCGGCCGTCGGGCCCGTGAAGCACGTTGAACACGAGCGCGGCGTCTTCGACCGAGCGCGTCATCGGCCCGATCTTGTCCATCGACCACACGAGCGCCATCGCGCCGGTGCGGGGGACACGTCCGAAGGTCGGGCGCAGTCCGGTGACGCCGTTCGTGGATGAAGGCGACGAGAGGGAGCCGAGCGTTTCCGTGCCGATGGCGAATCCCACGCAGCCGGCGGCGGTGGCCGAGCCGGGACCGGCGGAAGAGCCGCTGGAACCGGAATCGAGTTTCCATGGATTGTTCGTCCGGCCGCCGAACCACACGTCGCCCTGCGCGAGCTCGCCGAGCGTGAGCTTCGCGATGAGCACGGCACCGGAGGCGTCGAGGCGCTGGACGATCGTCGCGTCCTCGTTGAGTTGCTGATCCTTGTACGGTGCGCTTCCCCACGTGGTGGGATAGCCCTTCACGGCGAAGAGATCCTTCGCACCCCACGGAATGCCGTGCAGCGCGCCGCGGTATTTCCCGCGCGCGATTTCGGCATCGGCTTCGGCCGCCTGTCGAAGCGCACGCTCTTCGGTGACGGTCACCACGCACTTCAGCTTCTCGTCGAGGCGCCTGAGGCGCTCGAGGTACATGCGGGTGAGCGCGGTGCTCGTGACCTTCCTCGTTCGCACCAGTTCGCTCAGCACGGTGACGGGCTCGTAGCAGAGTTCCTCGAGATTCGACGGCACGGCGCGCACCGCGGCCTTCGAGCGCACCGGCGCCCTCGACGCTCCCTTGGGCGGCTCGGTCATCGACGGCATGGGATTGAACACGATCGCGGGCGCGATGCCATTGTCGAGCGGAACGGCGCGCAGGGCAGCGAGCGTCTGCGGCTGTCCCTTGAGGCCGCTCAGCATCTGCTTGCGTTCGTCGTCGCTGAACGTGAGACCGGCGACCTCCGCGGCGGCGACGATCGCGGCGTCATTCACTTCGGTCCCGCTCGCGACGCGGGCCCAGAGGACGCCGGGGAAGAGGGTGCTGCCGAGTCCGAGGCCGGCGAAATAGCCCAGGAACGAGCGGCGATCGGAGAGCGGGAGAGCGTCAGGCACTACTCGACCTCGATGTTAGATTCCATGGACGCCAACGTTCGCCTTCCGACGTAAGAGACGCAACCAAACCAACATGCCGCTGACGACCTTCGACAAGCTTCCCGACGACGCGCGCGTGTGGATTTTCGGCGCCGCAGCTCCGGTCGATGACATCGACGCCGCGAAACTGCTCGCCGCCGTGGATGCCTATCTCCTGAATTGGAAGGCGCACGGCCATCCGCTCACCGCGGCGCGCGACTGGCGTGACGAGCGATTCCTCGTAATCGGCGTCGACCAGCGTACCGAAGGAGCGTCGGGGTGCTCGATCGACGGGCTCTTTCGCACGCTGCAGGATCTCGAGCGTGCCGTGGGCTCGTCGATGGTGGGCGGCGGACTCGTGTTCTTCCGCGGGCCTGGGGCGCTCGTCTGCGCGCTTCCACGCGACGATTTCGAGGCGCTGGCGCGCCGCGGCGGTGCCGACGACACCACTCCGGTGTTCGACACGACGATCACGAGCGCGGGCGATTACCGGGCGCGCTTCGAGGTTCCGGCCGCCGAGAGCTGGCACAAGGCGCTGCTGCCGAAGCCGCCAAAAAGCTGAGGGGCGGCGCGCCGGTCGGGGCCGGGGTTAGCGCCAGGTCAGGTCCCGGTTAGTGCCGGCGCGCGTCCGACAGGACGTGCGCCAGCAGCAACCGGTGCGCCGGCTCGAGATCGTACGCGCTCGCGGCCAGGTCGTGTGCCGCACGCCCGTACTGCGGCCAGAGTGCGCGATCGTGCCAGCAGCGGTCGAGCGCCGCGGCGATGTCCACCGGCTCTGTCGAGTGCGCGAGCCAGCCCGTCACGCCGTCCCGCACGAGCTCGTCGATGCCGCCGACCGGCGTGCCCATGGCGGGGCGGCCGCACGCCATTCCCTCGGCGAGCGCGAAAGGCGATCCCTCCGACAACGACGGCATCACGATCACGTCCGACGCGGCGAACGCGCCGAGCATGTCCTTCGTGCGGGGCGCGACGGTCACCCGTTCGCTCGGCACACCGAAGTAGCCGACGAGGCGCCTCGTCAGGTCCTCGTGTGTGCCGCCGCCTACGAGAGAGAGATGCCAGTCGCGGGCACGCCATTCCGCGCCGGTGAACGCTTCGAGCAGCAGATGCTGGCCCTTGTAGGCCGGATCGAAGCGCGCCGGAGAGATGAAGCGCGCGGTTCCCTCGGTGCGCGGCGGCCGGTCCGCCGCGATCTTCGCCGCCGCGTCGAGGAAAGGTTTCGGAATGCCGTTCACCGCCGACTCGACGTTCGTCATCCGCTCCGCGAACGCCGCGGCCAGCGACGCGCGGTTTCGGCCGGAAACCGTGAGCACGCGTAGCGCTCCGCCCGCGACCTCGCGCGCCTTCACCAGGTGCGCGCCGGTCATGAAGAAGAATTCCTCGTGCACGTGCTGCACGATCAGCCAGTACGGAACACGGCGCGCCCGGCACCAGGCGGCGGCCGCGTCGATCCAGCCGATCTCGCCGATTCCGGCGAGGTTGAACCAGACAAGGTCGGGATCGACGGTGGCAAGGGAGCGGCTGAGCGGGTCTCTCTCCATGCCGACCGTCGTCGCCAGGAACTGCGTCGCGCGAGCGATGCGTCCACCGAACTGGTGGATTCGTATTCCTGCGGTACGGCATTCGCCGGCCGATAGCCGCGTCTCACCGCCGGCGGGCACGAGCACGTGTTTCTCCACCCCGGCGAAGAGGGGATCGGTTAGCGCGTATGCCCAGAGGTTCTGCGAGCCGGCAGCGCTCCGCTGGAACTCCACTACCGCGAGCCGCGGCATCAGGCGCGCTCCAGTACGGCGAGCGTCGAGAGAAACCAGGGTCCGCGAAGCGCGACGTGCGAGCGAAGCCGGCCGGTGTCGAGCGCGCGCCAGAGCCACGCATGCGCGCGATGCGCGACGGCGGCGCGGACACGCGAGCCGAATCGACCGTCGGCGGGAAAGGTCCACGTCGCCGCGAGGATCGTACCGAGCACGTCCCACGAGTCACCGAGGCGTCGTTCATCTATCACGCGGAGCCCGTGCGCCGTCGCGGCGTCGCGCACCGCGTACGGCGTCGGACGCCAGAAATCGTGCGGTTCCTCGTGGAGCGGATAGACGAACGGTGACGTCACGATGATGCGGCCGCCGGGTGCGAGGAGCGACGCGAGGTTGGCGAAGGCGCGGTCCCATCGCGCGACGTGCTCGAGGACTTCCGTGCAGAGGACCAGCGAAAACGATTCCCGCGGCATCGCGTCCGGGAGCTCGCCGTCGAGTGCGCCGAGAAAGTCCACGGTCCCCGCGGCGTTCTGCTGGACATCGAGAGAGTGGTATTGAAGGCCCGCGGCCTCCAATGCCGCGCGGAACGGCTGCCCGCCGCACCCCGCATCGAGCGTGCGCGCGCCCGCGGGCGGTGCGTGTCGCGCCAGCGCGTCGACGATGGCGTCGCGCAGGAGCGGAACGATGAACCGTTCCTCGCGCGACGACGGCTCGTACGTCGAGCGTCGCACCAGAGGCCCTGCTTCACGCATGGAATCCGCCCCGTTGTGCGGCGTCGCCGGAACCGTCGCGCGCCAGCGTCCACTCGTGGTCCTCGAGGTAGGTGCTCGTGCCGTCTTCCCACTCGTAATCCTGCCGCTCGATCCCGTCCATCGTGACGACGAACGGGCAGAGCTGAGAAAGACTTTCGAACTCCGTGAAGGTCCGGCGGTCGGAGAGGAACGTGCGAATGGTGAAGCTGCCCTTGTACGCGCGGAACGCCGGCACGTCGAACGTGAGCCGATAGCGGCCGGCGTCGCGTCGAAAGCGCGCGTCGCGCTCGAAGCACCAAAGGTGGCAGACGCTGCGCTCATCCGCGTCGATGACCTGGAACGAGAAGCAGAGCGTGCTCGAGGGTTCGGGAATCTCGAGCTCGAACTCGAACCGGATGGGCAGTCCCCAGCGGTGCACGCCTCCAGGCTCCGACGTGACGACGCGCGCAGTGGAGACCCGGTTTCCGGTCGATCCCGGCGGCGCGCCGTAAGCGGCCGCCACGTCCGCTTGCGCGGCCTGCATCGCCCGGTAGTGCGCGATGCCGTCGGGGGTCGCGCCGTCGAACACGCACGCGCCACGATCGAGCACGAGGGTGCGCTTCGTGAGCGTCGAGACCGCCTGCATGTTGTGGCTCACGAAGAGGACGGTGCGCCCGGCGTGCGCGACCTCTTCCATCTTGCCGAGGCACTTGCGCTGAAACTCGCTGTCGCCGACGGCGAGCACTTCGTCCACGATGAGAATCTCGGGCTCGAGGTGCGCCGCCACCGCGAACGCGAGCCGCACGTACATGCCGCTGCTGTAGTGCTTCACCGGTGTGTCGAGGAAGCGCTCGACCTCGGCAAAGGCGACAATTTCGTCGAAGCGCGCGGCGATCTCCCGCCGGCGCATGCCGAGGATGGTGCCGTTCAGGTACACGTTCTCGCGGCCGGTCAGTTCCGGATGGAATCCCGTGCCGACCTCGAGCAGCGCGCCCACGCGGCCGTACATGAGGATCTCGCCCTCGGTCGGCTCGGTGATGCGCGAGAGCAGCTTGAGCAGCGTGCTCTTGCCGGCGCCGTTGCGGCCGATGATCCCGACGAGATCGCCGCGCGCGATGTCGAACGAGCAATTCTTCAGCGCCCAGAGGGCCTCTCGGTCTTCGCGAGCGAACGGGTGTCGCACCGCCTGCACCACCCGCTCGGCGAGCGTCGTCGGGCGCGCCCGATGGCCGATGTAGTAGCGCTTGGAGACGCCGTGAACGGCGATCGCCGGCGCCGTGTTCCCGTCGTCAGATGACATCGGCGAACCCCCGCTCCATGCGGCGGAACACGAGGACGCCGGCGATGACGGCGAGCGCGGCGACCGATGCCGACCAGGCGACCGCGCCGGCCGACGGCGCCTCCGTGCCGAGCAGCGCCCAGCGAAGTCCCTCGATCGCCGCGACGAGCGGGTTCAGGTAGTACAGCGTATGCCATCGCTCGGGCACGCGCGCCGCGGCGTACGCCACCGGGCTCGCGTAGAGCAGGAGCTGCACCGCAACCGGCAGCACGTATTGCACGTCGCGATATCGCACCATGAGCGACGCGGCCACGAGTCCCGCGCCGAACGCGCCGGCGCCGAGCAGCAGCATCCACAACGGCAGCGTGAGGAGCGCGGCGGTCGGCGCGATGCGGTAGACCGCGAGCAGCACGGCAAACATGCCGAGCGCCACGACGAAATCGACGAGCGCCGCCGGCATCACCGAGAGCGGCAGGATCAGGCGCGGGAAGAAGATGCGCGACACGAGGTTGGCATTGCCGACGAGGCAGCCCGACGCGCGCGTGAGAATCCCGCTGAAGAAGTTCCACCCCGCGAGCGCGGCGAACGTGAAGAGCAGGTATGGCTTTCCCTCGCTCGACAGGTGCGCGACCGTTCCGAACACGAACGTGAAGATTCCCGCCGCGATCAGCGGCTGCAGCACCACCCACACGACGCCGAGCGCGGTCTGTCGGTAGCGCAGGCGAAGGTCGCGGTCGGCGAACGTGTAGAGAAGGTCCCGCGCCTGCCACGTCTCGGCCAGCTCTCGGCCGATGTTGCGGTGCCCCGGAGCGAGGCGCAGCGGAGTGGCGGACGTCACGCGGGTTCGCCGCCCTCGAGCTCCCGCAGAAGCCGTGTGTGCGCATCCTCGATCAGCGCGCGAACCCTGTCGCGCAGCGCGCCGACGTCGTCGAGCGTCAGCCCTTTCGTCTCGATCGGATCGAGAACCTTCACACGGGCATGCGCCCGCTGGAACCGGAAACTTCCCTTCGCCATGGCGCGGCGCGTTCCGGCGACGACGAGGGGAAGGATCGGCGCCCCCGTCTCGATCGCGACGCGGAACGCGCCATCCTTGAACGGAAGGAGCCCGTTGCCGCGCGAGCGCGTCCCCTCGGGGAAGATCATCACGCTCACGCGCTTGCCAATGCGATCGCGGGCGGCGGCGAGCGCCTGGATCGCACTCGAGCGCTCACCCCGAACGACCCGGATGTCGCCGGCCATCCGCATCATCCAGCCCATGCAGGGAATCTTGAACAGCGTTTCCTTCGACATCCACTTCATCTCCCACGGCAGATGGGAGATGAGGAAGATGTCGGCGTACGACTCATGATTGCTCACCGCGACGTACGGACGCCGCGGGTCGTGCACGAACGGTCCCGTCGTCTCGAAGTGCCAGAGCGGATTCAGCTTCACCGTGAACACTCCGATCAACCGGAACAGCCTTCCAGCGGCATAGCGCCCCGGATCGAACGGCGCCGTGACGGCCCAGACGATGGCGACGAGCGGAGTGCCGAGGATGATCGAACTGACCACCATCGTCCAGATCCAGGCGTTGACGAGAAACGACACGACCTTCCTCAGGCGCGCAGCCAGTCCGGTTGCCAGTTCTTGATCTCCTTCTTGACGGCCTCATTGTTGGCGAGCTGGCCGCTCAGGCAGCGCTCGACGAGCGCGGGCAACTCGGCGTCGCTCGCGAAGCGCAGGCCGACGAGATGGCTCACGCTCAGTTCGCCGATCCTCGCGGCCAGCGCCGGCGCGAGCGCTTCCTTGAGGCGCAGACGCATCTCGAGACGAATGACGCGGTTCTGCACCGTAAGGGTCTGCGCACGCGCGCGGAACACGCACAGCATGATGCCGGCCGCGTACACCACCATCCACCAGTTGTAGTAGCCGCCCTGTCGGTAGGCATGCACTGCCGCCGCGATGACTCCAAGCAGCACGATCATCGCGCCGACGAAGTGCCAAGGTGGATCGTACCGTCGGTGGTTCGCGAAGGTCTGTGAAGCGGGGGCAGCCATGGGATTCTCCTCGTTGGGGAATGCTGGAACCGAATGGAACGAATCTGCGGTACTCGGGCTCCGGAGTCGAGCGCTGCGCGGGCCTCGCGGTTCAATCGCGACAGGTTAAAGTACGTTCATGCGCATCCGTCTACCGCTGTGCTGCCTGTTCGCCCTCTCTTCGTGCGCGAGGCCGTCGGCCTCCACCGTCGAGGCGACAGGAACGCTGGAAGTCGTCGAAGTCGACGTCTCCCCGATCTCCTCGGGGCGGGTTGCGAGGGTCCTCGTGGACGAGGGCGCCGCCGTTCGCGCGGGGGATACCCTCGCGGTGCTGACCAGTCCCACGCTCCCGGCGGACGTCGCGCAGCGAGAGGCGAAGGCCGCGTCGGCGAGTGCGGCGTTCCAGGAAGCCGAGCGCGGCCCCCGCGCGGCGGAGATCGCGAGTGCCGCGGCCGAGCTTGCCGCGGCCGAAGCCGCGTCGGACCGCGCCACGCGCGACGTCGAGCGCCTCAGGCCGCTCGCCGCAAAGCAGAACGTGAGCGCGCAGGACTTCGACGCGGCGCGCGCGCTCGCCGCGAGCACCGCCGGGCATCGCGATGCGCTGCGAGCGCAGCTCCAGCTGCTGCGCGAGGGTACTCGGCCCGAGCGGATTCACGCGGCGGAGGCCGACGCGCAGGGGGCCCGCGCGTCCGTCGCGTCGGCGCTCGCGACCGCACGCGACCTCGTCCTCGTCTCGCCCGTCACGGGCACGGTCACGAACCGTTCTGCCGAGCCGGGCGAAGTCATCGGCGCGGGGCAGGCGGCGCTGACCGTCGCGCAAACCGGCCGGCAGACGGTGCGCGTGTACGTCTCCGAGGCCGTCCTCCCGCGCATCCGGGTCGGCCGGACCGTCCGTGCCAGGCTGGACGCCTTCCCCGATCGCGAATTCACCGGACGTGTGGTGGCCATCGGCACGCACGCCGAGTACACGCCGCGCGTGGCGCTCACCGAGAAGGAACGCGCGGACCTGCTGTTCGGTGTGAAAGTCGAGTTCGCCGACAGCACCGGGATGCTGAAGGCGGGCCTGCCGATCACGGTGCGAATCGACGCTCCGCTGCCGGCGGCAATGCCGTGACCGCGGAAGCGGTCGTCACGGAGGGGCTGCAGAAGGTCTTTCAGGGCGGGCTCGTCGCGGTCGACCATCTCGACCTCACGATCCATCGGGGCGAGGTCTTCGGCCTGCTCGGGCCGAACGGCTCGGGAAAGACGACGACCATTCGCATGCTCTGCGGCCTCCTCACGCCGACCGCGGGCCGCGCCACGGTCGTCGGCCACGATGTAGAACGGGAGTCCGAGCTCATCCGCACGAAGATCGGCTACATGTCGCAGCGGTACGGACTCTACGACGATCTCACCGTCTACGAGAACCTTCGCTTCTACGCGACGGTCTACGGACTGCACGGCCGCCTGCGCGCCGAGCGCCTCGAGAAGCACATGGACGAGATCGGGCTCTCGCCGCTGCGCACCCAGCTCGCGGGGACGCTCTCCGGCGGATGGAAGCAGCGGCTGGCCCTGGCATGCGCCACCGCGCACGAGCCGGAGATGCTATTTCTCGACGAGCCCACGGCCGGCGTCGATCCCGCCGCCCGCAGGGCTTTCTGGAAATCGATCTACGAACTCGCCGCGCACGGCACCACGATCCTGGTGACGACGCACTACATGGACGAGGCCGAGCGCTGCCAGCGGCTCGCGTTCCTCTCGCGCGGCCACCTCATCGGTCTCGGCACCGTGCAGGAGATCCTCGCGCAGTTCAAGCAGCCGACGATCGAGGACGTGTTCATCGAACTGCAGCGGCGCGACGAGGGCGCGGCGGCGTGAACCTCATCACGCGGATCCGTGAAGCCCGCTTCTGGCCGATGCTCTGGAAGGAGTTCATCCAGATGCGCCGCGACCGGCTGACGTTCGCGGTGATGACCGGCCTGCCCGCCATACAGCTCGTGCTGTTCGGATACGCGATCCAGACCGACGTCCGGCACCTGAAGACCGTCGTGCTCGACGAATCGCGCACGGCGGAGAGCCGCGCGCTCGTGGCGGTGATGATCAACACAGGGAACTTCGACCTCGTCGGCGCGGTCGCCGACAGAACCGCGATGCGCGACGCCATCGAAAGCGGCGCGGCGAGCGCCGCGCTGGTGATTCCGCCCGACTACGAACGCAACATCAAGCGTGGCAAGACGGCCGAGGCACAGATCATCGTCGACGCCGCCGACCCGCAGTCGTCGTCGAGCGCCATCGCCGGCGCACAGCTCGCGGCGCTCGCGCGCGGCGCGACGATCATCGCCGGGCGCTACCGCGCGCCGCCTCCCATCGACATGCGCGTGCGGCCCTGGTACAACCCCGAGCAGCGCAGCGCGGTGTTCATCGTGCCGGGCGTGATCGGGATCCTCCTCACCCTCACGATGACCCTCATCACGAGCACCGCCATCGTCCGCGAGCGCGAGCGTGGCACGCTCGAACAGCTCATCGTGACGCCGATCGGCAAGCCGAGCCTGATGCTCGGCAAGCTCGTGCCGTTCGCGCTCGTGGGATACGTGCAGATGACGGTGGTGATGGCGCTCGGCGTGCTGATCTTCCGGATCCCCACCGTGGGAAGCGTCCCGCTGCTCTACCTGCTCACCGTGCCGTTCATCGTCGCGAGCCTCGGCGTGGGGTTGCTGATCTCGACGATCGCGCGAAACCAGGTGCAGGCGATGCAGTTCGGCTTCTTCTTCATGCTGCCGAACATCCTGCTTTCGGGCTACGTCTTTCCGCGCGTGGCCATGCCGCTCCCCGCGCAGTGGGTGGGGCTACTGCTGCCGCTCACGTATTACCTCAACATCCTGCGCGGAATCCTGCTGAAGGGAACCGGCATCGCGCAGCTCTGGCGGCCGACGCTCGCACTCACGGTCTTCGCCGTGGTGCTGTTCGCGGTCAGCGTGCGGCGGTTCTCGAAGACGATCGAATAGCCGGGGAGTGGCCCGGTGAACGCGACGCGCTACGCGGGGGCTGCGCTCGAGGCGAGAAGGCCGCTCGGGCGGGCGAGCGCAATGCCCTCGCGCTCGAGCCGCGAGTAGAACTCGAGCAGGATCGCCTGCCGCACGTCGAGCGCCTGGTTGTACTCCGGATGCGGGATGAGGATCGCCGTCTCGATGTCGAAGCCGCGGACGCCGGCGCCCACGAGGTGACAGCGCCTCAGCGCGGCCCGCGGTTCCGCGCCGACGACGTCGGCCATGATCTGCGGCACCCGAGCGAGCGGGCCGGATTTCGTCGCGGGATCGATCGACACGGTGAAGACCAGGCGACGCCCCTGCCGCCGGGAGAGGTTGCGCACGCGGCTCTTGAGCAGGTCGGTGTTCGCGAAGACCACCTGCTCGCCGTTGATGCTCGTCACGCGCGTCGACTTGAGCCCGATGTGCTCGACCGCGCCCTCGAAATCGTCCACGCCGATCGTGTCGCCGACGATGAACGGCTTGTCGAGCACGATCGAGAGCGCGGCGAAGAGATCGGCGAAGATGTTCTGCAGCGCGAGGGCGAGGGCGATGCCCCCGATGCCGAGTCCGGTGAGAAGCCCCTTGGTCTCGAATCCGAGGTTCTCTGCGCCGATGAGGAGCAGGGTGACCCAGACGACGACCTTCGCGGCGATGCCGAGCGCCGTGAGCGTGGTGCGATCGAGATCGCCGTGACGCTGCGAGTAGTGCTCGAGCCACCACGAGACGAGCCGCGTGCCGGACCGCGCGCCCTGCAGGACGGCGACGACGACGGCCGCGGCCCTGAGCAGGTCGTGCACACGCGCGCTGAAGTCGAGCCAGAGCCCGGCGACGCAGAGCACGATGACGACGACGAACGTCCTGCGGACGCTGCGCGCGAGCTCCACCAACGCGTCGTCCACCAGCGTCTCGGTGCGCGCCGCGAGAGCCGAGAGGCGCTGAACGACGACGGTGCGGAGGACGAGGACCGCGGCGATCGCGACGAGCGCGCTTCCCGCCGCCACCGTCCAGTCATGGAGCGAGTTGCCGAAGAGCGAGCGGTACATCCAGTCGGGAGCTGTCATCGGGCCGGTGCGGGGTGACGATGCATCGGATCGCAGTCGCGGTAGATATGTATAATAGAGTCCATCATCCAGCGGAGTCGCCAATGCCGATTCGTACGAATCACGAACCGACGTCGTCCGAAATCACCCCCGAGACGCTCTACGTCGACCGCCGCGCGTTCCTCGCGGCCGCCGGTGCGATCGGAGCCGGTGCGGTCGCCGCGCTGAGTGGAATGCCGTCGCTGGCGGTGGCGCAGCACCCGCAGGAGCCGCAAGCGGTGGGCAAGCCGTACGGCCTTCAGCCCGACGACAAGCCGACGCCGTGGGAAGACGTCACGACGTACAACAACTTCTACGAGTTCGGCACGGGGAAGGGCGATCCCTCGCAGACGGCAGGGAGCTTCAAGACGAAGCCGTGGACGGTTCGCGTGGACGGGCTCGTGAACAAGCCCGCGGACTATCAGCTCGAGGACTTCCTGAAGCCGAGCGTGGTGGAGGACCGGATTTATCGCCATCGCTGCGTGGAAGCGTGGTCGATGGTGATACCGTGGCGCGGCATTCCGCTGGCCGACGTGATCAGGCGCGCCGAGCCGAACTCGAAGGCGAAGTTCGTGGAGTTCACGACGCTCATGGACCCCAAGCAGATGCCCGGCGAACGGTCGGGCGTGCTGTCCTGGCCGTATACCGAGGGGCTGCGGCTCGACGAAGCGCAGAATCCGCTGGCGCTGCTCGCCGTCGGCGTCTACGGCCGCGTACTGCCGAACCAGAACGGCGCGCCGCTCAGGCTCGTGCTGCCGTGGAAGTACGGGTTCAAGAGCATCAAGTCGATAGTTCGCATCCGGCTTACTGATGCAACACCGAAGACGGCGTGGAACCAGGCCGCCGCGAACGAATATGGGTTCTACTCGAACGTGAACCCGACCGTGGATCATCCGCGGTGGAGCCAGGCGACCGAGCGGCGGATCGGCGAGTTCTTCAAGAGAAAGACGCTGATGTTCAATGGGTACGCGGAGCAGGTCGCTTCGATGTACGCCGGCATGGATCTCCGCAAGAACTTCTGAGATGCGGAATGCGGAAGAGGAATGCGGGATGCGGAAGGGATACGGGAGTCTGATTTGACTATCCGCTCCATACGCGAGCCGAAGTGGTTTCCCGCCGTTCTGATCGTTCTGTGCTGCGTCCCCGGCGTCCTCGCCAGCGGCGCGATGGCGTCGGACATCATCGCGCATACGCGATACTTCGGCTCGAATCCGGTCAAGGAGGGCGAGCACTTCCTCGGGGAGTGGACGCTGCGCTTCATCATCGCGTCGCTCACCGTCACGCCCCTGCGGCAGCTCACGGGGTGGAACTGGCTCGCGAAGCATCGCCGTACGCTCGGGCTCTTCGCATTCGGCTATCTCATGCTGCACTGGCTGGCGTACGTGCTGCTCGACGTACAGCTGAACTGGGGTGACCTCGTGAAGGATCTCATAAAGCGCCCGTACATCATGATCGGCATGGCGGCGCTCCTTCTCATGATTCCGCTCGCACTCACGTCCACGCGCAACAGCATCCGCCGGCTCGGCGGCAAACGATGGAACCGGCTGCACATGCTCATCTATCCGATCGCCATCCTCGGCGTGATCCATTTCTGGCTGGGGGTGAAGAAGGACATCACGGACCCGCTCCTGTACGGGGTGTGCGTTGCGGTGCTGCTCGGCTGGCGCGTCGTGCGCTGGTGGTCGCGCCGTGAGGCGCCGCGCGCGGCATCGCTCGCCGGGGCGCCGTGAAATCGCCGAAGACATCCGGCCGCGATTGCTATGCCGTGGTCGCACCGGGACTCGAGCAGCTCGCGGCCGCTGAGCTGCGCTCGATCGGGATCGAACCGGGCGCCATCGAAGCCGGCGGTATCGCGTTCAGTACGAACGACGCAGGCCTGTTCGAGGCGAACCTCCGGCTCCGCACCGCGAGCCGCGTGATCGTGCGCATCGCGGAGTTTCGCGCGACCGCGTTTCACGAACTCGAACGGCTCGCCCGAATCGTGCAATGGGATGCGTTCGTCGGCCCCGGCAGCGCGGTGCGCTTGCGCGTCACGTGCCGGAAGTCGAGGCTGTATCACTCCGACGGCGTCGCCCAGCGCGTGGGCGGTGCGATCACGCGGCGCGTCAGCGGTGTCACGATCACCGGCTCCAGGCGGGAGGCCGACGACGACTCGGAGGCCGAGGCGCCCGATCCCGCTGTGCAGTTGTTTCTCGTGCGCTTCGCCAACGACGTCTGCACGATCAGCCTCGACAGCTCCGGCGAATTGTTGCACCGGCGCGGCTACCGCCTCGCCACCGCGAAGGCGCCGCTGCGCGAGACGCTCGCGGCAGCGATGCTGCTCGCCATGAAATACGACGGGTCCGTGCCGGTCATGGACCCGATGTGCGGCGCCGGCACGATCGCGATTGAAGCGGCGCTGATCGCGCGACGCATCGCGCCCGGTATCGATCGCGCGTTCTCGTGCGAGCGCTGGCCGGGCGCTCCCACGAAACGATTCGCCGAGCAGCGCGCGGCGGCGCGCGCAGAGATCCTGCCGCGCGCGGCATCGCCGATCATCGCGAGCGACCGCGACGCGGGCGGCGCGGCGGCGACCCTCGCGAACGCCGAGCGCGCCGGTGTTGCCGCGGACATCGAGGTTCGCCGCGGTGCGTTGTCCGGCATCACGCCGCCGGCCGGCCGCGGCTTGCTGCTCACCAATCCGCCGTACGGCGTGCGCGCGAGCGCCGGCGGCGAGGTGCGGAATCTCTACGCCCAGCTCGGCAACATCGCCCGCGCGAAGTGTGCCGGATGGACCATCGCGTTCCTCTCGGCCGACCGTGCGATGGAGGCGCAGCTCAAGCTTCCGCTCACCGAGGCACTGCGGTTCAAGAACGGCGGGATTCCCGTGCGATTGATGCGCGCGGAGGTTCCGACGCGTGAGTGATCCTGCGGCGCGTGTCGTGTCGGTCAATCGCTCGGACGGCGGCGTGCCGTCAGGCGGTAGAACCGCAGCGCGGCCGCGTGGCGCTTGACGTCTCCGGCACGGTAATCATCATTGTTGCTGGGACGGCGCGTGGGTATTCGTATCGATTCGGCAAGAGGGAGCCATGGCGGGTCGACTGGCAGTGGTCACGGGCGGCGGCGGGTTCATCGGCGGACACTTGGTGGCGGCGCTGAAGGTGCGCGGCCAGTCGGTGCGCGCCGTCGACGTGAAGCCCCTCGCGGAGTGGCAGCAGGTCTTCGATGGTGTCGAGAACGTCGTCGCCGACGTCGCGCTGAAACAGTCGTGCGAATCGGTGTGTGCGGACGCGGAGACCGTCTATCAGCTCGCCGCGGACATGGGCGGCATGGGTTTCATCGAGCACAACAAGGCGCTGTGCATGTTGTCCGTGTTGATCAACACCCACATGCTCATGGCATCCCGGGCAGCGGGCGTGTCCCGCTACTTCTACTCATCGTCCGCGTGCGTGTATGCAGCGGACAAGCAGACAAGTCCGGACGTCGTCGCGCTCGCGGAAGCAGACGCCTATCCCGCGATGCCCGAGGACGGTTACGGATGGGAGAAGCTCTTTTCCGAGCGCATGTGCCGTCATTTCCGGGAGGATTTCGGCCTCGCGACGCGTGTGGCGCGGTTCCACAACGTGTATGGACCGCACGGCACCTGGGAGGGCGGGCGAGAGAAGGCCCCTGCCGCGATTTGCAGAAAAGTCATCCAGGCCAAGCGCAGCGGCAGTGGAGAGATCGAGATCTGGGGTGACGGGGCGCAGACCCGCTCGTTCATGTACATCGACGACTGTCTCAGGGGAATTCAGGAGATCACGGCGAGCGCCATCGTCGATCCCATCAATCTCGGATCGAGCGAGTTGGTCACGATCAACCGACTGGTGGACATCGCCGAGGAAATCGCCGGCGTGCGGTTGAAGCGACGCTACAACTTGAATGCGCCGAAGGGCGTCAATGGCCGAAATTCCGACAACACGCGCATCATCGCCGAACTGGGATGGGAGCCGTCGATCCGTCTTCGCGATGGGATGGAGAGGACCTATCACTGGATCCA
>PMYN01000141.1 GCA_003171215.1 Gemmatimonadota bacterium
TGACAAAGTTTAGAGAACGCACAAGAGTGGACCGCGGTCGTCGCCGCCGTTGTCGCTGCCGGTGCTGCTGCGGCCGTCGGCATCTACGCAGCGCGCCTCGCCTGGAAGGCGTCGCAAAGCGGCGAGCGAACCGCAGTGCGCGTGTCAACGTTCCAGCACACGGATAAGCTCTATGCCGCGATTCGCCAGTACTCGCGTCTCGTGGTTACCGGGACTATGCCGCAGGTCATACGCGACTGGAATCCGCTGCGCGTCGAAACTGAAGCTCAGGCGGCCGTCTTTGAGTACCTCGATGCGCTAGAGTCCCTGTTGTTGGCGGTGGAGGAGGGAGCGGCAGACCAGCGGATCGCGCAACGGTATGTACAGCCAATTCTTTCCAATCCTCAGGAGATGCTGGAAACCCTCAGCATATATCGCGCGCGCGCTGGCCACGTGCCGGAGATCTACGAAGTGCTGGAGCGTACACTGAAACGAGGGCAACTCACCGTTCTACCGCAGGAGGGAAAAGACTCATGACAGACCTTGCCAAAATCGTCACAGCCGGTGACCTGATCCGCACCGTGCATATCCCGATCGTCGCGATCGCGACCGCGACAACGCCAGTCGCGCCCGCACCGCAGCCCGTGTCGCAACCAAGTCCTGCAGCGCCGGCGGCCGGTACGGTAGCGCAGGGTAGCGGGAGCTAGTACGACAGTTTCAGGTACGACATGCCCAACGTCTGAGGGGTGACGACGACCGGCATGTCATACCTGACACTGGGTACTTTGTGAGCTGTTCGCGTGGTCAATCGGTTCGGAGTGCGTCCGTCGGTTGAATCCGCATTGCGCGTCGCGTCGGCCACCATGCTGCGATGAGCGCTACGACGATCAGCGTGGACGGGACCATCGCGAAAGTCAGCGGATCGGTTGGCGCCGTGTGAAAGAGCATCGAACGAATGAGGCGAGTCGCTGCGAAACCGCCTACGAGTCCCACGACGACACCGCCGGCAACGAGTTTGCCAACCCCACCGAGCACAAGCCGCGCCACGTCACTGCTCGTGGCGCCAAGCGCCTTTCGTATGCCCAGCTCACGCGTCCGCTGCGTGACACCGTACGCAACGACGCCGTAGAGGCCGATCGCGGCAAGCAGAAGCGCGACGACCGCGAACGCGCCGATCATCGTCAGCGCCAGCTCGCGCCGGTCGAAGCTGATTCCGCCCTTCGGCGTCACGACTCCGGTGTAGCTGTTCTCTGCGCTGAGCGGAATGTTCGGATCCACGCTGAACACCGCCTTGCGAATGTCGGGCGCGACGCGGCCGGGATAGTGCGAGTGCGCGACCAACGTGATCCACGGCCAGACTTCCCGCGTGTACGGCACGTAGACCTCCGGCTCCACGCGATTCTCCTGCCCCTGCCAGTGCACGTCGGACATAACGCCCAGAATGGGCCCGCTAATCGGCTGGCCGATGTCCGCGCGCGCCTGCGACGCGCGATGGACCGTGATGATCCGTCCGAGAGGATCCTCACCGTCGAAGAAACGCTTCGCCATCGACTCGTTGATGACGAACCCTGACGCTTCGGGCGAGCGCATGTCCGTGTCGTTCAACCAGCGTCCGCGCACCATTCGAAAGCCCATGGCACTCGGGTAATCGCTCGACGCCGTCATGTAGTATGCGGTGTTCCGCCCGGACCCATCCTGCGGACGGCCCGCAATCTCCACCGGTGTCGGGAGGCTTCCTCCGATGTGATTGACGATCGCAACGGCATCGACTCCGGGAACGCGCGCGACCGCATCGCGCAATCGCCCGTACAGCGCTGCGGCGTCAGCGGGACGGTCGTACGCGGGCGACGGTGGAAAGATGGCGGCCGTGGCGATGTGCGCGGTGTCGTAGTCATCCGGAATGGCGTAGAGTCGGCGAAAACTCTGCAGCAATAGTCCGGCGCTGAGCAGCAGGGTGACCGCGAGCGTCACCTGTACGGCCACGAGCCCGCTGCGCACGATCGAATCGCGCCGGCCAATACCCGAGTCGCGGCTCCAACCGTGCAGGCGATCGGCGATCGCCAGTCGCGTCGAGCGAAGCACCGGCGCGAGGCTCACCACCATCATCGCGAAGAGCGCGACCGCGATTCCGATGGCGAACAGGCGACTGTCGACGGCGAGCTCGGACGAACGCGGAAGACGCGCGCCCATCACCTGTCGAACCGTCCGGACGATTCCCGCCGCGAGCAGCATGCCGCCCACGCCACCCGCGAGGCCGATCACCGCGATCTCCGTGCAGAGTTGCCGCGCGATGCGTCCTTGGCTCGCGCCGAGCGCCACGCGCACCGCGAGTTCGCGTGCGCGCACCGAGCCGCGAATGAGTGTAAGCGTGGCGATGTTCGCGCACGCCAGGAGCAGTACGAGCAGCGCGGCGCCGGCGAGCGTGTACAGTGTGCCGCTGATGTCGCCGACCACCTGTTTGGACATTGGCCAGAACGCGACCGCGGACCAGTGCGCGGACGACGCCGGATATTCCGCCGCGAGGCGTGCCGCGACCACACCGAGCGCGGCGGCGGCGGCGGCCGAGTCTCGCGGCGCGCGCAGGCGCACGATGGTCCAGCTGTCCGCGTGGACCTCGCGACTTTGCAATGGCGCCCATCGTGACTCGACCGGCGCAATCGGCAACCACAGCTGGGTGTATTGAGGGTAGTTGAACTCCTCCGGCATCACACCGACGATCGTCGTGGGGACCGAGTCGAGGTCGAGGACGCGGCCGATCACGTTCGGATCACCGCCCAACTCATGGCGCCACAGACCGAAGGAGATCACGGCGACTACCGGGCCGCCCGCGCGCTCTTCGACCGGCGCGAACTCGCGGCCGAGCAATGCGTGCGTGCCCATCAGCGGGAAGAATCCGGGTGACACACGGTACGCGATGACTCGTTCGAGGCCGTCCGCGGTCCGAAAGGGTACCTGCCCACCGTGTCCGAACGCGATGCCCGCGACCGGCCCGCCGACTGCCAAGAGGTAGTCCTTGTAGGCGGGATATGATGGAGTGCGGTCGGATCCCTTGTCCGCGCGCTCCAGGATGGCGGCGAGCGAACCCACGTCGCGATACGGAAGCGCTCGAAGCACCACGGCATCGACGATGGAGACGACACCAGTGGTCGCGCCGATGCCGACGGCGAGTGTTAGCGCCGCGATCGTTGTGTACGCAGGGGCGCGACGCACACCGCGCACCGCGTAACGCACATCGGCAGCGAGGTCGCCGAGCCATGAGAGATCTCTAAGGGCCGACGACATCACCACGAGCGTGCGGGAATCCGAAAGTAGAGTACCATCGTAGCTATAACCCTGACGCACGAGGATTCGTCACTTCCAGGCGAATCTTGCCATCCAATTCGAGCTACGCCAACCTCAGGAGAGCGCGTGTGGATCAGCCTTTTCGGCAATGGCCATGTCGCGCCGCTTCACGGCTTTTCGGCGGTGTCGATCGCTGGAAGAGGGACCAGTCCCATCCTGAATGAACGCCCTCGGCATCAGAACCGACTTGGCGCGAGCCACAGTTACGTTATCGGCGTGTTCCGCTGTGAGCAACCACTCACCGTTTGCGTTTCGAATGGTGAATAGGAACTGTGACTGCCCTAGTATGACAGTTCCAGGTATGACATGCCGGTCGTCTGCAGGGTAACGACGACCGGAGCGGGGCGATGCGCGAGCAGCGGCTGGCGGCCACGTGGGCTCGGGAGTTGGAGGCGGTGGCGGCGCGGATCGGGGCGTTCGTCCCGCGACCGGAGTCCCGATATCGGTTGGGTCGATTCATGCGCGTCACGGTGGCCGGCGATACGCGCCGCAACGGGTGGCAACTCGCCGAGGCCGCCGCCGATGTGACTTGCGTCGCCGCCGCGCGGAGAATCGATATGAACTCCACCGAGTTGCGTGGACACCCTCCTTCTCCGGCTCTCGTCCTCTTGGCGGAGGAATCGCATGCCTCGGAGGCATGACCTCCAGTAGTTGGCTCCGGTTTTCGACTGCTGCTCACGCGGGACTCTCGGAATTACGGCCTGGGCGGTGACAGTACGAGCTCGTCCCCAGTTGCTCTCCCCTTGCGCTTCGACACAAGACGCGTATCATATCGTGTAGAAGAAACAGGGGAGACCATGACCGACACACGACTCGACCTGCCGCAGGGGACGCTCGACCTGCTCATTCTCAAGGCGCTCTCGCTCGAGCCGCAGCACGGCTGGGCGATTTCGGAGCGCATCCACCAGATCTCGCGGGAAGCGCTCGACGTCCAGCAAGGATCGCTTTATCCGTCGCTGCATCGCCTGGAGCGACGCGGCTGGATCAAGGCGCGCTGGGGCACGTCGGAGAACAATCGGCGCGCGAAGTTCTATGAACTCACCCGACGGGGGCGCGACCAGCTCGCAACGGAAGCCGTGGCGTGGCAGCGGCTCACCGCCGCCATCGCGCTCGTCCTCAAGACGACCTGAACGGGAGGCCGACGTGCTGCGCGATCTGCTGAGCGATCTGCTGAGCGATCTGCTGTACCGGCTGCGCGCACTCGTCCGGCGCTCGGCCGTGGAGCGCGAGCTCGACGACGAACTGCGCTTTCACATCGAGCGGCAGACCGCGCAGCACATCGCCGCGGGGATGCCGCCTGCCGATGCGCGCACGGCCGCGCTCCGAACATTCGGCGGCGTCGAGCGGCGAAAGGAGGAGATTCGAGAGGCACGCGGTGTCAGCCTCATCGAACATTTCGTGCAGGATCTCACGTACGCGCTGCGCGGCCTGCGCGCCAAGCCCGGTTTCACCTTTGCGGTGGTGCTTACGCTTGGGCTCGGCGTCGGCGCGAATGCGGCGATGTTCTCGGTCATCGATCGACTGCTCTTCCGGCCGCCGCCGGGGCTGCGCGATCCGGCGCTGACCCACCGCGTCTACTACGGCTCCACGTATCGCGGCAAAGAATCGCTCTCGAACGCTGTGGCGTGCGCGCGGTACGCAGATCTCATACGGTGGACTTCGTCGTTCACGCGGTTCGCCCAGTCCTCGACTCCCGATCTCGCCATCGGCACTGGCGCGGACGCACGCGAGATGCCGGTCGGCGCCGTGAGCGCGAGCTTGTTCGCGTTCTTCGATGCCCCGGCCGCGATCGGCCGCTACTTCACGAACGCGGAGGACTCGCCCCCCAGCGGAGCCCCAGTCGTGGTGCTCTCCCACGCCTTCTGGCAAACGCAGTTTGGCGGCCGTTCCGATGCGCTCGGGTCGACACTGCGCATCGGCTTGCTCGTGTATACGATCATCGGCGTCGCTCCCGCCGGTTTCGTGGGACTTGGGCCCAGCCGGCCCCCGGTCGCGTACATCCCGATGAGCAGCTACTTCGGCGGTCAGTACTTGTTCCGGGCCCGGGCGGGAGATACCTGGTGGGGAACATACAGCAACTATTATCGGTCCAACACGTTCGCACAGCGCAAACCCGGCGTCACCGTGGAGACGGCCAACGCGGACCTCTCCAGCGCGATGGTGCGAAGCTATCAGGCGGAAGTTACGGCCAACCCGAGCGCGGCTGCGCTTGCGCTCGTGAAGCCGCATGGAATCGTCGCGTCGGTCCTTGCCGAACGCGGGCCCAACCAGTCGAACAACTCAAAAGTCGCGACCTGGGTGAGCGGCGTCGCGCTGATCGTGCTCCTCATCGCCTGCGCCAACGTGGCGAACCTGCTGCTCGCGCGGGCGCTCAGCCGGCGCCGCGAAATCGCGGTTCGCCTCGCGCTGGGCGTCAGTCGCCGGCGACTGCTCGCACAGCTCATGACCGAGAGTGTGCTGCTCGCCGCGCTCGGCGGCGTGGCCGGGCTCGTCATCGCGCAGACCGGCGGCGCGCTCCTTCGGGCCGCCTTTCTCCCGACGTGGACCGCCGCGGGCGTCGCGAGCGATCCGCGGACGCTCGCGTTCGCCGCCGCGGCAGCGCTCGCGGCCGGTTTGCTCGCCGGAGTGGCGCCGGCATGGCAGCTTCGCGCGATCGATCTCACCACCGACTTGAAGTCGGGCGCTCGCGATGGACGGTCTCATCGCTCGCCGCTGCGACGCGCGCTGCAGATCACGCAAGGTGCGCTGTCGGTGCTCCTGCTCGTTGGCGCCGGATTGTTCGTGCGCAGCCTTGGCAACGTCCGCGCCGTGCGGCTCGGGTACGACATTGATCCGGTGCTCGTGCTCAATCTGAACATGCGAGGCGTGGCACTCGATCGCGCGCACAAGGTGCAACTGCGCGAACGGCTCCTCGCCGCCGCCAAAACGCTCCCTGAGGTCGAGAACGCGTCGCGGCAAATCGCCATGCCGTTCCTCAGCACGGTGTGGATAGCCCTCTATGTGCCGGGCATCGACTCGGTGCAAAAGCTCGGCCAGTTCAACCTGAACGAGGTCAGCCCAGAATACTTCGCCACGCTCGGAACGCGCATCGTCCGGGGCCGCGGCATCAATTCCGGCGATCGCGAGGGTGCGCCCGGGGCGATGGTCGTGAGTGTGTCCATGGCCAGGCGCCTGTGGCCGTCCTCGGACGCCATCAGGCAGTGCGTGAAGCTCGGTGCCGATACACTGCCATGCACGTACGTCGTCGGCATTGCGGAAGACATCAAGGCGCAGAAGCTCGAGGGCGATCCCGGCTACAACTACTACCTCCCGATTGCTCAGTCGGACCCCGACGCCGGCGGCCTCTTTATTCGCACGCGAGGACCAGCCGCCAGGTTCGCGGACGGAATCCGTCGCCGGTTGCAACCGCAGATGCCTGGCGCATCGTACCTGACCGTCACGCCTCTCGACGAAGTCATCGGAGAACAAACGAGAACCTGGGAACTCGGCGCGAGCATGTTCCTGACGTTTGGCCTGCTGGCTCTGCTGCTCGCGGCGTTGGGGCTATTCAGCGTGATCTCGTACAACGTGGCACAGCGCACACACGAGCTGGGCGTCCGAGCTGCGCTTGGCGCGCGGACGAATGACCTGATCACGCTCGTCCTGCGCGAGGGTGTAAAGCTCGGGGTGTTCGGCATCGCGATCGGCGCCGCGCTCGCGCTCGCCGGTGGCCGCTGGATTGCACCGCTGCTGTTCAATGAGTCGCCGCGCGACCCAGCGGTGTTTGGACTCGTGGCACTGGTCCTGCTCGGCGTGACGATTGCGGCCAGCTGGGCACCGGCACGGCGTGCCGCGCGCGTGGATCCGCAGATGGCGCTGAGAACTGAGTAGAGCGCCGCTCCGTCCACCGGGACGCTCCACGACGTCGCTCGCTGCCTACGCTCTGAGTCCGTCGTCGCGACGGCGTTTGTGAGATGCCCTGTAGTTCACGGAGGCGGTTTTGATGGCGAGGTAACTCTGATCTCGAGGTGATTAGATGAACACGGCCACGTATTGCCGATGGATCCGCCGATGGCTCGCGGCGAGTGCGTTTGGATGCGTCGCGTTGTCTTGCGCGCACGCTCCGCGGGCCTTGAATGGACTCAACGTTTCAAGTGAACGGAGCGACTATTCTCCTGTGCTCGGACTCGCAGTAGAAGTGCCGCTCCAGCGAATCGACTCCGGCTCGCGGCGGCATGTCGTGCTTGTGCGCATCGACAGCGGGTTTGTTGAGGCACGTGGAGACTTTGCCAGTCGCGCACCGGTGATCATGCGTTACCTGCGACTGAGCGCGCTGCTCGCTCGCTTTCCATCGGGAGCAGACTCGAACGGCGTTCGAAGGAAGCCTTGGACGGAACTCGCGCGAAGCGCACCGATTGCGCTGGCCGACAGTCTTCGCGCGGGCGAGCGATCACATCTCAACAGGTTCATCGAACTCTCCATCCCTGTCTCGCCCGAGGTGCTCGAATCTGCCAACGGTGTAGTGTTCGAGGTGAGCGGTGCCGCGATGTCGATCTTTCGCGGCCCACTGGTCGGGTCCGGGTGGGGGGAGATGCCTCTCCGCGTGTACGCATGCTCGACATTTGACACCCGGGGCCGGATCCAGCGGATGCGTCTGCGAATGCTCTCGGACGCTTACTCGAAGGCCTGCTGACCGCTTGTCCGGGTGTCAATGCCGGGATGATCTCGGCTCTGCTCAGATCAGACAACAGCTCAACGCAAATCGCCAACACAGCCAGCGGCGCGCCGAGCGTACAGGAGCCAACGCGGTGCTCACCACTCCGTCCTCATCGACGTTGGGCCGAGGACCTGCTTGTGACGGGACCGCTTACCTTCTCAAGGCGAAGTGTGAGGTGATCCGGCTGGCGCAGCTCAGTTGCCAGTGCCCAAAGGAGGTCCCTCGAGGCATGCCCGAATAGTTGCCGGGTCGAGCGATTGTAGCGCGTCCCAGTACGCACCGTATCCCCCATCGACGTATTCCTCTCGGCACGCGTCAACTAGGCGCGAGGCGAAATCGCTAACGCGCACAGCATCGGCATCAGCCGGTATGATGGGGATCGCGGAGTCTGTCCACCAACGCCTCAGTCGACCGTCGCCAGGGTAGTGCGTGAAGTCGCGGTAATTGCTCACGAATCGTCGGAATCCGCGATCCAGAACTTCGCCGCGCGGGTCCGCCTTCCACTTTTTGCGGTTGTGGCAGATGCCTCCCACTTTGTCCAACGCCAGTTCAACCGACTCTTTGCGGTCATCGCCGGTAGCGCCTCGCCGGACGTAGGTCGAGACCGCGATTCTCATTCCCTCAAGGACCTCGTCGAGGCCGAAGCGCCGGATCAATGCGCGCAGTTTGTCGCGCCCGTTGTCGGTGAGGCTATACTCCCGATTCAACAGCTCAGACCAAAAGTCCGCCGCAGCTTGCTCTTGCTGTGAATCCAGGTCGAGCAGTCCCCGCTGCCAGTCCAACATCATCTCAAGCTGTTCTTTGCGCTCTTGCAGTTCATCGAGCTGCTGTCGCTGCCGCTCGACCACTGACAGATCCGAAAGCTGCCGGGCTCCTTTGCCGAGATTGCAGGCGACACACGCTGTCACGAGGTTCAGGAGGTCATCGCCACCTCCGTCCGCGCGCGGGTGCACGTGGTCAACGTGCAGGACCACGTCGGGCGCCTTCTTGCCGCAGTATTGGCAGGTGAAGCTATCCCGCTTGAACACCTCGAATCGAATGCGCTTGGACAAGGACATTTGCTATTATGCGCCTAGATCAACCATGTGCAACAGTGTGGCGCCGATCAACCGGACGCTGCTGTGACAGCTGCGAAAGGGCGGTCAGAAGCTTTTCTCGCTGACCTCAAGAAGCGACAGGACGCGATGCGGCCGCTCATGAACGGCTTCGATTGGCGCGGGATGACGCGTCCGCTGCGGGACCCAGAGGAGCGGACGTTTTTCGAGCGAATGGGGGTCCCACTGCGCTTCATCGAAACGACGGATCCTGAACCGCCAACGCGGTCACAACCTGGCGGGCCAGCTTAGGCGGCTCGCGGTCCGCTTCGACGCCTTGGCTTGTCTCGGGTGACCCGGAACCCCAGGCGTGGTAACTGTCTTTTCGGACACTGTCTTTTCGGACACTGTCTTTTCGGACACTGTCTTGGACTGTAGTGCTCCCCAGTTCGTGAGACACTCGCTGACCTAATCTGACGCAATCTCCTGCATGCTGCGGTACTCCAGCGGGCTCCGCATCCCGAGACTCGAGTGCGGTGCAAAATGATTGTAATCCGCCACCCATTGCGGGAATCTGCGCGATCACCGCCGCCGCACTGCTCAGATCCGCGCCGGCCTCGTAATCCCGGCGGATGGTGTGATGAAACGCCTCCGAGATCCCATTCGACTCAGGACTCCGCACCGGCGTGGTGATCGGCGCCAGGCCGAGCTGCTCGGCCGCGATCACGGTCTCGAGCGCGGTGTAGATCGTGCCGTTGTCGCTCAGCCATTGGATCGGCTGCGCCGGACGCAGGTCCCCGAAGCGATGCCGCACCGCCGCCGCGACGAGTGTGCGGATGTCCTCACCGCTCAGCTTCCGCGACGACGCGACCCACGCCAGACACTCGCGATCGCAGCAGTCGAGCGCGAAGGCGATCTCGACCACCTCGCCGTTCCAGCACGCGATCTCGATCGCGTCGCTCGACCACCGTTCGTTCGCGAAGGGACGCTGCACCAGACCCCGGTGCGCCCGCGTCGAGCGCCGCTTCATCGGCCGCGGCAGCGTCCATTGCTCGATCGCCATCACGCGACGGATGCGCTTCCGATTGTAGTGCATGGCGAAGCCGCGGTTCACGACGGCGGTGATGCGTCGATAGCCGTAGCTCGCGCGCTCGCGCACCACCGTGCGAATCTGCGCCGCGACGACGCGGTCCTCCGCTTTCACATAGTGCGCCGCGCGCACCGTCGGCACACGGTACGCGGTGGCCCGACTGATCTTCAAGGTCTCGCAGATCGTGCTCACGGGGTGTTCCGTCCGCGCTTCGACACGCCGTACCAGTGCGGCTTTTTTTTGATCTCATCCTGGGCGGCCTCGAAGATCTCGATCGCCATTTGTTTCCGCCCGAGCATCCGCTCCAGCTCGCGAATGCGCTGCTGCGCCGCGCGGAGCTCGCTCGCCGGCACCACGTCTTCATCGGACGCGACCGCGGTCTCGCCGCCCTTCGTCAGTAAATGCTTCCAGCGCTGGATCTGCGAGCGGGCGATGCCCAGCTCGCGACTCAACTCTGCGGCCGTGACCTCGCCACGCAGCACGCGCTCGATCGCTTCCCGCTTGAACTCCGCCGAATACCGTTTGTACGGTCCGCGGGACTCCCGCTCCTGTGCCATCGTGCCCATCCTCCGCCTCCTCGACTCCGAGAGTGTACCTCATGAGAAGTGTCTCGGCGAATTGGGGAGCACTACATGGACCGATTTCGGCCAATCTTAGGGATCTAAGGCGATCTTATGCTAGCAGCATAAGATCGCCTTAGAAGCCGGGTGAGGGTCCCCCCGCCGCTTCTCCGCAGCCAAGCAGACAAACGGGCGGAGGGCGCCCGATGGTCTGTTTATGAGGGGAAGACAGGCGGGGGACGCTCAGACCGAGTTGCTTGCGTAGGTTGGCAGGTGCCGGCGTGAGGGCGCTCACGCCGGCACCGCCCGCGCGGTCCTCTCTTCATTACCTGATCCCGATCTTCGCACTCGCGGCGGCGGGCGGTCGGCCGCCTATTTAGCGCGCGCCCGCCCAATCACCTTCGACGAGTCGACCGACATGCCGTCGAGCATTCCATACACTCCGACGACGGCGTCTTCGCGATCTCCCAGGAACGCGGCGGCGCCACGCTCGCCCTGTTCCTTGAAGATTTCATTGGCCACCACGTTGCGGACGCAATGCGGAGTCACAGTCCAGTCGGTACTCGGCAAATCAATTCCGAGATCGCGACAGGCATCGCCGATAACGCGTTTCCACATGGCGGCAAGACCTTTCGTGCGGTCTTTGCGGACAAATTGGCTGCGGAGTTTTCCGTCGAGGCCTTCATCTTCATTGACGTACGGCTTACCAGTACCCGGATTCAACAGGAGCCAGGGGAATGGCGTGGTATCGTGTCCTCCGAGCTGAAGAAGAAACGGCCAGACCATTGTTCGGTAATATGCGAGAAACCAGCTCGGCAGGAATAACTCGCGAAACGTGAACGGATGACGTCGATGATTCTTGCGATCTGTATGGCGCAGGATGAAGCGCATATCAACATCGAAATCCGCGGGCAAGTGAATCCCAATGCGCAATGTGCCCGGCTCGCCAAGGCGGAGGCCGGCCGAGAGCAGGATTCCGTTGAACATCGTCGCGACGACCCGGACTCGTTCGTCGTACCTCAATGCGTCCGCTGTCGTGCTACTCTCTCTGACCGTTTCCAAGAGGTGTTCCTGAACGCGGGTATACACCGACACCGGGGCGTGCGTTACAACCTCGCCAAGATCTTTAACCGTGTTCCCACTACCGAGCGGAGAATCTTCGGTGCGCGCCCTCGTCAGGTTTGCGCAGGTCTTCTGTGCGTATCGATACGATTCGAACAGAGAACGTTCGACTAACGTGCGATCGGCCGCGAGTTCGTGTTCTGCATAGTCGAGCACGGTCGCACCGGCGCGCTTTTGCATGGCCACAGTGACGCTGCGCGCGTGCAATGACCGGACATACAATGCCTCGGCCAACAGGCCGCCAGTGTAGAGTAGGTGATGCAGTCCCTCCGATGCGCGGTGGGACACGCCTTTACCGACGCGATCGCTCCACTCCGCGCGAATGCGCTTCGAGAGGGGTTGGAAGAGTTCGCCGAACACTCGTTCGGGTTCAAGTTCCCCTGGCGCGAGGCCGATCATGTGAATGGCAACGCCGACGTACGCGCGAATGACAGCGAAGCGATTCGCGAAAGTCGCCGGTGTCAGGTGACGCTGCGGCTGGCGGATCGGGAACTCATCAGGACGGCCCAGCAGATCATCCTCGGTGGCACAGGAAAAGTCCTGGTACCATTCGAGGAACGGCTCCCACGAATCGGGAAAGCCGGTCCTGCGGAGCAACTCGAGCATCTTGGGCAGATGCCTGTTTGCTCCGGTCACCGCCCTGTCGTTGAGATACGGGATTGCGGGCGTGTGTCGCGTTGCCACGAGCGCCGTCAGGATTGGGCGCCACGCGGTTCGCTCCCATGCGCCAGCCTCACGCATTGCGAGGGTCCGCAGGGTCTTCACGAGCTGATATTCCCTTGATCGCAGCGGTGACTTCAACAAGGAGATGGCGCTGCGTACATCTTCCTCTTTCACGTCTCCGATCTCCTTGCGACCGAGATCGTCGCGCAGCACAGCCGACAGCTTCAGCAGCCCGCACCTTACTGCGAGCACGTGCTGAGCGGTCGACCCGGCCGACGCCACGGGAAAGGCAGCGTCGATGGCCCGGAGGTAGCTATCGGTCGGTCGTCTCTCCGGGAAATACAGGACGAACAGATTGTGTTCGAGTCCATAGCTGATCGTGGCGCGGAGCGCAGAGGCGAGATTCTGTGCCGATTTCTTTTCGATGTCGCCGCGCAGGAGTGCATCCGCGAGGAGTCGCGACGGCAGTCCGTGCAGTACGCGATCCGTCACCGCGCTCGCGCCGCTGAGGATTTCAGGCGTTCTCGCATGCCTGGGCAGCGCGAGTAGGCATCGCGTCGCCGCCAACGCCGCGCTCTTCGCCGTTGTCGCGGCACCGGACGCGAGGTACGCCTCGAGCACTGTTTTCAGCGTCGATGGCTGGAATGCGGACCGCGATGACGTCAGATCAAATGCGACCGGTGTCCTACCTTTGCCGGCCGCCCCGCTCACCTCCGTGCGAATCCAGCCCTCTTCGACACACGACATGAACTGCTCGTAGAGATTCAGGTCTATTTCATTCGCGGTCGTCCACGGGGCGGCTTCACGGATTAGCGTGGTGGTGTCCAGCGTCTTCTCTTCGATGAAGAGTGCCTTGAGTGCCAGCGGCAGTGACAAGACGAATGTCGCGCGCTTCTGGCCCATCTGACTGCTCGGAGCGGGAATTGCCCCGAGCGCGAGGCGGAACGGGTTTTTCTTGTTCGACATTGCGAAGTCTCCGGTATCGGACTTCGCTTGCTGCGCGCGCGCCGCTAACCACGTTTGGCTATCAAGATGGGAATGTGCTGAAGCCGGCTTCGAGTCACGCCGCGACGGCTCAAGTGCACATCCCTCCGAGAGTTGCGGAGATTCCGCCGGAATCACGGGAATGAATCGGCGCTCTAATGCCGGCGGGAAGACCGCGAATTCTTTCCCATCTTGATTTTCCAACTCGTTAACTGGCACGGACTTGTCGACAGCGGGGCGACAAGACGCTGTCGTGTCGATTCCCATCTTCTGGGCCTTCGTTCGGTGGGCCATTAGCGCCAACCCTCCGGCCAACTGCTCTTCGGCCAAGGGTCGCGTGCCGGGCAGGAACGGAGATACTCGGCAGCAGTGCGGGGATCGAGCACGGCTCGCGCGAAGATCACGTCACCGCCGAGTGGTCTCGGCCAGCCCAGAGGCCGCCGATACTCCGGATCGGCGAGGCGCCGCCCAAGCTGCCGTGCGGTGAGGCCCAGGTACATCGCAGCCTCGGCTAACGTCGCGCTCTTGCTGACCTGCTGCAGTTCAGACCGCAGCCCGAGTTCCTCGGCCCTGATCGCGCAACGCGCCCGGAGGTCAGCCCGCAAGGAGCGGCTGAGATCGGGCGCATAGGTATTAAGCAGCTGCGCGATGCGCTTCGGCACACTGATTGCCCGACCACTCTTCCGCTGGCCGGGCTTTCGGCTCAGTGCGGCGACCACGCCTTGAATCAGTTGAGTGATCGATGCAGCGTGGTCTGGATCGCGCGCGAGTCGCTCCGCTGCTCGTGTGATGGTGAGATTTTCTCTCGACTGCGCTGCGAACGGTTTGCGAGACTTCTTCGTCTTCTTTTCCGTTGACAGCTTTGGACCAGACTGGACCAGAAACTCGCCACCATCGTGGACCAGACCGGCGGTTGTGAGTTGGAACTGCTTCCCAACTTCCTCCGGCAAGTCCTCAACACGCATCGACTTATCGATATCGGCTCGATTGGAGTGCGCGGAGTCGATTCCCAGGTCTGCCGCCGATTCCTTCATATGAGAGGGCATCAGCGCCGTCCCTCCGGCCACGATTCGGCCGGCCACGGCTCGTCGCCGGGCTGTGCACCCAAGCACTCCTTCGCCGTTGCGGCATCGAGCGCATCCCCGAGGAACAGCACGGTTTCTCCGAGGGGACGCGGCCATCCCATCGCCTGCCGATTCGCGTTGACCTGGCACAGGCGGCGGAGGTGGTCAACCGTGACGCCGATTCTCTGCGAGGCTTCGCGCTCGGAGATGTAGCGACTGGCCTGCTGGGCGAACAACACTTCGAGCGCCTCAATGGGGCCACGCACGCGCTCACGAACTCCGTTCCTCAGCTCCGCACTCAGGCGATCGGCGTACGTGGAAACCAACGCCACGCCCCGCTGTTGCAGTCTGACCTGCCTCTCCCGTGGCCGCGGTTCGATTGACCACTTGACCGCCGTCATAACTGCGGGAACCAGGAGAGCCATCACCGGCGGACTCGACGGATTCTTCCTCAGGTGCTCGGTTGCCTTTCGGATTTCTGGGTGGCGTCTCGGCGCGATCCCGAGGTTTTGCTGCCGTACGCTCGCCTTCGATCCGCTGCGCGACGTTGACGAGTCACTCGACTCGGGTGAGGGCATCTGGGGGCTCATACGAACTCCCCAACGGAAGTCGTCAGCTCATGTGTGGAGGGACGGACATGTTCGATCGAAGCAGCGCCGTCGCTGCTCGGCAGGGAGAGATCGCCGCCGCGCTCTCCGACGGAAGCACCCGGTTTATGTTGCACCTTCGTTGCACCTTTGAGGCGAATTCCTCCGGGTTGCTCTGTACGCGACACCGAGAAATTCGGCGCACTACAGAGGGAAAACCGTGAATTTTTGGGTGCAGCGTAGGGGATACAGCATAAATAGGTTGAAGGTTCGATTCCNNTTGCGGCCACCAGACGGTGGCCGCTCGCTTTTCTTTTGACCGAACGCTGTCACTCACAGCTGTCGTCCGACGGCGATCGGTGAAAATGTGTTCGCGGTCGTACGCCGCCCTCACGAGCAGTAGACACTCACGCGCGTGGTGAATGTCGTGTCCGCTTTCAACACGAGGGTGGTGTCTCCGGTCGAGGTCCATCCCGGTATGGTCGCTGAGAGGTGGTGGATGCCGGGTGTGGTGGCGAAGACGGTGGACTTTTGGCCATCCGAGAAAGAGTCGGTGCCGACAGTGGTGGAATCGATGTGGAAGGTGAGCGCGCACTTTC
>PMYN01000126.1:0-13603 GCA_003171215.1 Gemmatimonadota bacterium
TGGATCGTGAGCGACCACGGTCACTCGGCCGTGCGCGCACATGAGGATCTGGCGGGGCTGATCCACTCGTGGAAGCTCGGCGTCATCGCGCACCCGTGGATATACGGAACAGGCCGCGACGTGGCGGTGATGGTCAGCGGAAACGCGATGGCGCACCTGTATCTCGAACTCGGCAGCCGCTCGCGCGGGCGGGCGTCGTGGCCGTCGCTCGAGAAGAAATGGGCGTGGCTCGCCGAGCGGCTGCTCGAGCGTGAGTCCGTGGACCTGCTGCTCATTCCGCTCGAGGGAAACAGGTGCGAGGTGCGCGCGAGGGGCCGCGGCACGGCGCTCGTGGTGATGGAGGGCGGACGCTATTCGTATCGCCTCCTCACGGGCGATCCGCTCGCGGTCGGCGCGCACGAATCGTTGTCGCACGACGAAGCGTACGACGCGACCGTCTCCTCGGATTATCCCGATGCGATCGTGCAGATCGCACATCTCGCCGGGAGCGCGCGGGCGGGCGAGATCATGCTGTCGGCATCACGGAACTGGGATTACCGCGCGAAGTGGGAGCCCATTCCGCACGTGTCGTCGCACGGCGCGCTCCACCGGGAGCACATGCAGGTGCCGCTGCTGCTCAACCGGCCGGCGGGCGGGGTTCCGCGGCGCACCGTGGATGTGATGCCGAGTGCGCTCTGCGCCATAGGGGCGGCGGTCCCGAACGGGCTCGATGGGCGGTCCTACCTCTGAGCGAACGCGGGTAAACGGTCGTTGGTTATTGGCTGCTGGCGGTGCCTTCGAACAGGTTGCGGAGTTCCTCGGCGAGGGCGCGTTGGCGCTCGCGCAATGCCAACACCCTGTCGCGTTGCGCGCGGAGGACAAAAAAGCGCCGTACTGCTTCCCACGTCAGCCTGCGCGATTCGCCGACGGCAAGCGCGCTCATGGCGATGAATGGAAGGGCGATGAACACCAGCACGCCGCCCCACGGGCCGACGAAGAGCGCCGACGCGATCGCGAGCAGCAGGAACCAGACCGAGAAGAACAGCGAGCCGGCCAGCACGCGGTAGGTCGGGATCGTGTCCTCGCCTTCGGCCCGCGCCAGCTTCTCGGCCACCGCGGCCGTGATCTCGCGCGGAATCCAGAAGAGCGCGAATCCCACCGCCGCGATCGGGACGAACGCGAGCTGCGGAATCCGGCTCAGCGTCCAGCGCAGGGCGGCGTCGGAACTCACCTGATCCCTGAGCGTGCGCGGCGTGAGTCCCATGCGCGTGAGCATGCGGTCGTGCGCGCGCAGCGCCCGCGCCACCGGGCGCCACCGGGTTTCCTCGCCGAGCCGCAGTTGGGCGAGCGCGTTCGTCGCCGCATGGAGCCGCTCCATCTCGTCGCGTACGTCCGGCGAAACCTCGAACTCCGCGCGCCACACACGCTCGGCGCAGCGGACGAGCTGTTCGTCGCTCCAATCGTGCAGGTTCAAGGTCACGGATCGCATCGACGCCTCGATGCGTCTCGTGAGATCGCGCACCGCCTCCTTGTCGTTCGGTCCGCGCAGGGCGAGGTCGTCCCACGCGAACGCGTCGCCGACCACCACGTGCGCGGCACTGCGGAACGTGCGGCGGTCGCGGAACACGAGGCCCATCGGCACGATGGGAAAGGCCTTGCCGATCTTGAGCGCGGCACCGAGCCCGATGCGCGCCGCCCCAGTCTTGAGCGGCTGCAGCCTCGAGGCGCTGTGGCTGATGCCTTCCGGGAAAATTCCGACCGCGTGCCCCTCAGCGAGCGCGGAACTCACGTCTCGGAACGAGTCGAAGTTCTGCGAGACGGCCTTCCGGTCATCCTGCTGGCGATAAACGGGAACCGATCCCACCGCCTTCACGAGCCACGAGATCCCCGCGTGCGTGAACAGCGTGGACTTCGCCATGAAGCGCACTTTCCGCTGTGCCGCGACCACCACGAGCGGCGGATCCATCAGCGAGTTCGTGTGGTTCGCGACCAGCAACACGGGCCCGTCGGGAGCCACGCGCGCGCCGCCCACCGTCAATCGATAGTAGGCGCGGCAGGCGAGGCTGCTGATGGCCGGCATGGCGGAGTAGAGCCACATGAGGGCTGAAAGGTGTCCCTCTACGCGTCCCGATGGGAGGTTCGCGTCGACGCTGAGTTGATAGAGGACTCGCGTCCCGCGATCTTCCCAACCGTGAAGTGGCTGTCCCTCTCCGTCTCGCTCGCGCTCCGCGCGCTCGTGAATCCCTCGCTCGCGCGGGATCTCATGACGGTTGCCTGGCGATTCCGGCGGCGTGACTGGTTTCGGCGCGTTCCGTTCCTGCCGGTGCCCTCGAAACAGTACGTCGCGTGGCGCATGTACACGGCGTTCGGCGACCATCACGCTGTACCCACCGTGCCGGACGTGATCCGCTACGCGCGATGGGCGCGACGGGGCGAGTGAGCAGCGGGTGAACAACGGGTTGCCGGATGTGAGCCTTGCGCCGCGATCGGCGCCGAGCGCCGCGCAGGCCAAGGCGCAGGCGTTCGGACTCGGATTCGACCTCGCCGGCGTCGCTGCCCTGGGCGCGCCCGAGACCGCCCCCGCGTTCGACGCCTGGCTCGCCAATGGCTACGCGGGCGAGATGCACTATCTCGAGCGGGGCGCCGACCTGCGGCGTGACGCGCGACGCCCGGAGCCCGGCATGCGATCCGCGATCGTCGTCGCGATGAACTACGGAGGCACGCAGCCTTCGGGCCCGATCGCACGCTACGCACGCGGCGACGATTACCACGACGTGATGCGTGAGAAGCTCGACGAACTTGGCCGCTGGTTCGTGGCCGCCAGCAGCTCCGCGGCGCGCACCCGCTCGTACGTGGACACCGGGCCCGTGCTCGAGCGCGACCTGGCGCGCCGCGCCGGGCTCGGCTGGTTCGGGAAGAACACGAACCTGATCAATCCCAGCCTCGGCTCGTTCTTCTTCATCGGCGCCCTGTTCACCGACGCCGACCTCGAGACCGACGCCCCATTCGAGGCCGATCGTTGCGGCAGCTGCACGCGCTGCCTGGACGTGTGTCCGACGCAGGCGTTCACCGCGCCGCGCACGCTCGACGCAACGCGCTGCATTTCCTACCTCACGATCGAGCTCAAGGGCGAGATCCCGGCCGAGTTCCGCACGGCGATCGGCGAGCTCCTCTACGGCTGCGACATCTGCCAGGACGTCTGCCCGTGGAACCGTAAGTTCTCGCGCGAACTATCGGAGCCCGCCTTCGAGGCTCGCGGGCTGCGCAGGTTGGCCGATGGCCGAGAGATTGCG
Source organism: Gemmatimonadota bacterium (assembly GCA_003171215.1). GTDB lineage: Bacteria > Gemmatimonadota > Gemmatimonadetes > Gemmatimonadales > Gemmatimonadaceae > Fen-1231. The sequence goes on from PMYN01000126.1 coordinate 3,273, forward strand.
CGCGCCGTGCTCGCGATGTCGCGGGAGGGGTACAAGGCCGAGTTCGGCGGCTCCGCCGTCACCCGTGCCCCGCTACCGCGCCTCAAGCGCAACGCCGCCGTGCTGTTGGGTTGCGCAGCGGCCTCCGACGACCTTCCGGCCTTGATTGCGGCCTTGGCGGACGCCGAGCCGCTGGTGCGCCGCCATGTGGCCTGGGCGGTCGGCAGAGTGAGATCCGACGCCGCTCGGCAAGCGCTTCTCGACCGCTTGATCGTCGAGCCCGATGCCTCGGTCGTAGAGGCACTGCGAGCGGCACTCGCCGCCTGCGCCGGCTGAGCCGTCCCAATCTCGAGGGCACCGGCGCGAACGCACCGGTGATGAGTGGATTCCGCTCGCGTCTCCGCAGGGACGCAACAGCGATCCCCGAGTCGCCCGTCAGGCGATTCACCAAGGCGCTCGCCGCGCCCCGGGCGGCGTTAGCGCGACGTGCCGCACACTTCCCTGATCCCTGACAGCCGTTGGTTCAATCGCTGACTGACGTGCCTGAAACGGCGCCTAATATGATCAATGGCGCGCGACCCGCTCCGGATTCGCGGCGCGGCGCCCGCACGCCATCGTTGACGAAGGAGGCACGCGCATGCTCACGCGATCCCAGCTCGTGGCGCTCGAGCAGCCGCCGGTGACGACGACTTCCAAGATGGTGTAGGAGGCGGCCATGTCGTACGAGCTGCGCGCCCCGCCCCGCGGCCTGGAGGAGTCGTTCACCGTCGCCACGACGCACTGGCATGCGCTCGCCGACGGCCGCGCGCAGTGCGACATCTGCCCGCGTGCCTGCCGGCTTCACGAGGGGCAGCGGGGCCTGTGTTTCGTGCGGGCGCGCCAAGGCGACAAGATCGTGCTCACCAGCCACGGCCGCTCCAGCGGCTTCTGCATCGATCCCATCGAGAAGAAGCCGCTCAATCACTTCCTGCCCGGCACCCCCGTGCTCTCGTTCGGCACGGCCGGGTGCATGCTGGCGTGCAAATTCTGCCAGAACTGGGACATCAGCAAGTCGCGCGAAGTCGACACGCTGGCCGACGCGGCCACGCCGGACCGCATCGCCGACGTCGCCCTCGCTCTCGGCTGCCGCAGCGTGGCGTTCACGTACAACGATCCCGTCGTCTTTCACGAATACGCGATCGACGTGGCCGACGCCTGCCGTGCTCGCGGCCTCCGCAGCGTGGCCGTCACCGCCGGATACCAGAACGCCGCGCCCCGCGCCGAGTTCTATGCGCACATGGACGCCGCGAACGTCGACCTCAAGGCGTTCACCGACACGTTCTACCACGACATCTGCGCCGGCCGCTTGCAGCCGGTGCTCGAGACGCTCGAATACGTCAAGCACGAGACGAACGTCTGGCTCGAGATCACCAACCTCGTGATCCCCGACCTGAACGACTCCGACGCCGAGTTCGACGACATGACGCGGTGGATCGTCGAGCGCCTCGGGCCCGACGTGCCCGTGCACTTCACGGCGTTCCACCCGGACTGGAAAATGCTCGACTGGCCGCCGACGCCGGCGGTCACGCTCGCTCGCGCCCGCGCGATTGCCGTCGCCAATGGCGTGCGCTACGCCTATACCGGCAACGTGCGCGACGCCGAGGGCGAGGCGACCCGCTGCCACGAGTGCGGCGCGTCGCTCATCGAGCGCGACGGCTATGCCATCGGCGCTTGGCGCCTCACGGACGACGGGCGCTGCAACTCCTGTGGCGCGCGCTGCGCGGGTGTGTTCGCCGGCCCGCCCGGCCACTGGGGCGCGAGGCGGCGCCCGGTGCGGATGAGCGTCGAACCATGAGCCCCTCGCCGCGGAGAACAAGCCATGACCCGATTCCACGATAGGAAGGACGCCGGCCGCCAGCTCGCCGAGCGCCTCGCGTCGTACGCCGCCGAACACCCGATCGTGCTCGCCCTCCCGCGCGGCGGCATCACCGTCGGCTACGAGGTCGCCCGCGCCCTCTCCGCGCCGCTCGACGTCTGGGTGGTGCGCAAGGTGGGCGTGCCGTGGCAGGAGGAACTCGGCGTTGGCGCCGTGGCCGAGCCCGAGTACCTCTACCTCTCCGACTCGATGCTCCGCGAAACCGGATTGTCGGAGGCGAGACTCGCCGACGTGATCGCCTCCAAGCGCCGCGAGGTGGCGGCGCGCGTGCAGAAGTTCCGCGGCGGGCGCCCGCGCCCCGCCCTGCGCGACCGCACCGTCATCGTCGTGGATGACGGCATCGCGACCGGCGGCACCATCCGCGCGGCCGTGCGCTCCATGCGCACGGAGCAGCCGAAGCAGATCGTGCTCGCGGTGCCCGTCGCGCCCCCCGAGGAAGTCCGTGCGCTCGAGACCGAGGTCGATCGCGTCATCGCGCTCCTCACCCCGGCTAACCTCATCGCCATCGGCTACTGGTACGACGACTTCACGCAGGTGTCGGACGACGAAGTGGTGCGCCTGCTCGATCTCGCGCGGCAGGAGCACGCCGCCGCCGAGCCCGCGCACGCGTAAGGGCCGCGCGTCATGGCGCCCGCAGCTGGCCCGTCCCCCTTCACGCTCTGCCTCGCCGGCGACGTCATGACGGGCCGCGGCGTGGATCAGGCGCTGCCGACGCCCTCCAAGCCGGAACTGCACGAGTCCTTCGTCAAGAACGCCGCCGACTACGTGGCATTCGCCGAGAGCGTCCACGGACCTGTCCAGCGCCGCATGCCGCCCGCCGCCCTCTGGGGCGATGCGCTGCCGCTGCTCGCGCAGGTGAAGCCCGCCGCCACGATCGTGAACCTCGAGACCAGCGTCACCGTCAGCGACGATGTGTGGCCCGGCAAGGGCATCAACTATCGCATGCACCCCGCGAATGTCGGCTGCCTGCAGGCGGCGCACCTGGACGTGTGCGCGCTCGCCAACAACCACGTGCTCGACTACGGCCGCGCCGGTCTCCTCGAGACGCTCGACGTGCTGCACCGCGCCGGCATCCGCACCGCAGGCGCGGGGCGCAACCTCGACGAGGCCCGCCAGCCCGCGCGCGTCGTTCTCGCCGACGGCACTGCCCTGCTCGTCCTCGCCTTCGGCTGCGAGTCGAGCGGGATCCCCGCCGAATGGGCCGCCGGTCCCTCGCGCCCGGGCGTGTGGCTGTTCCACGACCTCTCGAACCGCGCCGCCGACGCCGTCGTCGCGCAGCTGCGCGCCGCCCGACGCCCGGGCGACGTCGCGGTCGCGTCCATCCATTGGGGCAGCAACTGGGGCTACGAGATAGACCCCGATCAGGTCGCCTTCGCGCACCGGCTGGTCGAGGGCGGAATCGGCATCGTGCACGGCCATTCGTCGCACCACGTGCGCCCCGTCGAGGTGTACGAGGACAAGCTCATCCTCTACGGCTGCGGCGACCTCGTGAACGACTACGAGGGCATCCCCGGCCACGAGGAATGGCGCGGCGACCTCGGCGCGCTGTACTTCGTGGCCGCCACGCCCCCAAACGGCGCGCTGGCGTCGCTGCAGCTCGCGGCCATGCACATGCGCCGCATGCGGCTCGAGAGGCCGATGCCCGCCGACGCGCAGCTGCTCGCTGAGATCCTCACGCGCATCAGCCGCCCCTTCGGCCTGCGCTTCACGTTGTCCCACGCGGGCCTCATCGCGCTCGAGCGCTCCAACGCGGCGGCGCCCCGATGATGGGCGGCGACACCCTGCCGGCGCGGTCAGTCCGTCCGCGTCTCCTTGGGGAACACGAGCGTGCGGTCGCCCGCCTCCGGCGGCTCGCCTGAGAGCGACGACGCGAAGTCGAGGATGTCGCTCGCCGTGATTATGCCCGGCACGCGGCCCTCTTCCAAACGGTGCGTAGGCGAAGCTTTTCACGACACGTGCGTCTCCACGGCCTCGACATGGGAGACACCCCCGGATAGCTCGTTGACTCGCGCAGTGCCGCGACGACCGTCGGGAGGTGCGCGGTCGAGTCCGCAATCAATGGCTGGGATAGATACACCGCACGGACTCGTTGCTGGCGGAATCCTCTCGGGCGTAGCCACCCGCTCCAGGAGGCACGCGGTGGCCGTGACCGGCGCTCCCGTCGCGCTCGCGAAGTGTAGTGGTGATGCGCATCATTCGCGTGTCTCGTTCGTACCATCCTGCCTCGATGCTTCCTTGCCTCTCGTGAGCGACAACTCGAAACGGTTCTGCCGGCACACATCCCAGGACGTCTGCCCGTGGAACGTGCGGTTCTCTCGCGACGTCACCGAACCAAGGCTGCGGCCGCGCGCCGATCGCGTGGATCCCGACGCCGCCGAACTGCTCGCCCTGAGCGACTTCGAATGAGTTCGCCCGCGCGCGAGCGCCTTGTCGCGTTCAAGAAGTCGCAGCAGCGCGCGCCGCGCCTCGCGCGACGAACGATGGAGGCACGGGGACTCTCGTTCGCCGTGTTTTCATCGCCCGAAGTTGCCGGCGTGCCGCCCCTGCTCTGCATCAACGGCGGGATGCTGTACTCGCACGCGCTGCTCTGGCCGGCGCTCGCCCCGCTCGCGGCGAGCCGCCAGCTGATCCTGTACGACCAGCGTGGCCGGGGCGCGAGCGAAGTGCCGCCCGCGGTGCGCAACTCGCGCATCGAATACGACGCCGGTGACGCGGTCGCCATTCGCGAAGCACTCGGGATCGCGCGGTGGGATGTGCTCGGGCATTCGTGGGGAGGCGGCATCGCAATGCTCGCCGCGTCGCGTGACGCGATCGGCGTCCGCCGTCTCGTGCTCGTCGACAGCGTGGGGCCGACGAGTTCATGGATTCAGTCCCTGCACGCCGACGCCTTGGCGCGGCTCGCCGGCGTGGAACGCGAGGCGCTCGCCGCGATCGATCCGCGCACGCTCCACGCCGACGACCCGTCGGTGCACGCCGAGTACAGCCGCGCGATCTACCCCGCGTACTTCGCCGATCACGATTTTGCGGCGCTGTTCCGGCCGCCGCACGAGGCGAGCGCAGCCGGCGCGGCCGTGGCCGCGAGCCTCCGGCGCGAGGGATACGACTGGCGGTCCGGCGTGCGGGCCATCGCGTCGCGAACGCTCGTGGTGCATGGCGCGCAGGACGTGATTCCGTCGCGGCTCGCGCACGAGATCGTCGCGCTCGTGCCGCGCGCGAGCGCGCTCATCCTCGAGGGTGCGGGCCACATGCCGTTCTTCGAGCGGCCCGCGGAGTTCTTCGCCGCGGTGCACGGATTTCTCGACCAACCCGACGGTGGCTCGTGAAGCGTTCGGAGGCGGTGACCGTTTCGGCGCTCTTCGGCGTGCTGCTCGCCGTGGGTGGATTCGTGGGCCTGCAAGCATGGCGCGCGCCGCGCCGCGCGAGGCCGGCGGCCGCAGCGGCGACCGACTCCCCCGTCGCCTCCTCCGACGAGGGCGGCAAGGGCCTCAGCAGCGTCAGGAAATCGTCGCTTCCGCCGCCGCCGCCGCGGGACTACGCGGCGGTCTCGCGTCTCCTCATCGAGGCCCGCGGTGCGACGTACATGGACGCCATTCTCGCCGCACGCGATGGCAACGTGGCCCGATGGGTCGAACGGCGCGGCGATCCCGTGACCGTGTGGATCCAGCCCACCACCACCCTGCGCGATTTCTGGCCGGACTTCCGCGATCGCACGCGCGACGCGTTCTACACGTGGGCCGCGTCGGGCGTGCCGATGCGATTCCTGTTCGTGGATGATTCGTCGCAGGCCGAGGTGCACGTCGTGTGGGTCGATCGATTCAACGATACCGCCGCCGGCAAGACGTACTGGGCCCGCGACCAGAACTGGTGGATCGTCGGAGCCGATATCGAGGTCGCGCTCCACCGTCCGACCGGCGAGGCGTACGACCAGCAGATGATCCGCACGATCGCGCTGCACGAGGTGGGGCACCTCATCGGGCTCGACCATAGCCCGAACCCCGACGACATCATGTCGGCGAGGGTGCACGTCATGGCGCTGTCGGCCGCGGACCTGAGGACGGCGGCGCTGATCTACAAGCTGCCGCCCGGGCCGGTCGCAAAGCCTTCAGCGCCCTAAGCGCCGTCTACTCGTCCGGCGCGGTCTCCTGCCAGCGCAGCACGATCGCCTGCGGCTTGCCCGCGCGAATGACCTGCAGCGTCACGGAGTTCGCCTTTGCGTTGCTCACGATGCGTGACAGCGTGCGCACCGACGCAACGGTCTGTCCGTCGGCCGAGATGATGACGTCGCCGTCGTGAAGTCCCGAGTCTTTCGCGGGTGTGCCGGGAAGCACCTTCGTCACGAGCACGCCGTTGTCCACGCCGAGCGTCGCACGCCAGTCGTCGGTCAACGGCATGAGCGTTGCTCCCGCGATCGCCGAGTTCGTCGTCGACAACCCGAATGTGTAGCCCGCGAACGGCGGCATCGGCGCATCGGGCGCGGCCGCCGGCGCCGGACTGCGCGGAAACGCCGGCACGGCACCCGGCGCCATCGCAGCGCGCGAGCGCATGAAGACCATCGGACGGTCGAATTCCGGCCCGATCACCTGGTCCACATTCGCGCAGTCGGAATTGAAATCGGTCGGCCGCTTCTCGACGACGATCGTGAGGTCCTTGTGCGCGCCGTCGCGCTGCACGCGCACCGGCAGCTTCGTCAGCGGACGGAGCAGCCTGTCGAGCTGCACCGGGCGGCGCGCGTCCGCTCCACCGATGAGAATCACGACGTCGCCGCGACGCACGCCGGCCTTGCTCGCCGGCGACCCGGGATACACCGAGTCGATCCTCGGATATTCGCGCAGCGGCGGCGCCTGCGGCGCATCCTCGCCCATCACCGTCTGCAGCTCGCTGAATTGCACGCCGATGTAGCCGTCGGCCTGGCGGTCGCCGGCGCAGGATATCTCGATCGTCGTGATCAGCGCGGCGTTCTTCTGTGCGATGCGGCCGAGTTCCTCGGCAAGCTGGCGCATCTTCTTCGGATCGCCGGCCTGCCCCGACGCCTCGCGCAGCGACTGGCCGATCGTCTGCTCCATCGCCTTCGACGCCATCAAGTCGTGAATGAGCTGCTCGATCCGGGCCGTGTTCACGGTCACGCGCATCATCGTCGAATCCGAGCGGATGAACGTGGAATCGGAGTGGATGATCTTTACGCGTCGCTGCGGCGGCTCCGCTTGCGCCGCGACGCCGGCGGGAAGCAGCGCGCCGCACGCGAGCAGCGCACCCAGCATCGCGGCCGGTCGGCTCATCGCCGCATGCCTGTTGTGCCTGTCGCGAAGCATCAGTAGCTCCCCTTGCGCGCCGCCACGGGCATCACGCCGCGCAGCTGCACGAGGGTCGCCTGGCGCGCGCTGAGCGTGCCCTGGTAGTACTGGTTCAGCACGGGGTCCTGCGGCGCCTGATAGAGCGCCGCGCGCGTCGCCGCGAGGATGTCGTCGAGGGCGGTGAGCCGCGTGCGATACGTGTTCTCGTTCAGCCCGATGAAGTGCGACGTCGTGTCCTGCGCCGCGAGATAGGCCGCCGCGCTCTGGTACGTCTGCTGCGACAGCGAGAGCGCCTTCACCGCATCGTCCGGCGTCTGGAACGACGAGACCGGCTGCGCGAGCGCCGCGAGCGAATTTCCACCGGACGCATCCTTTCCCTGTGCCAGCCCCCCGCCCGGCACCGCCACCGACAAGCGGCCCGCGAGCACGCCTCCGGCCACGAGCGCGACGGACGCCGCCGCCCGCATCGTCCACCGGATCGCCAGCGCACGGCGGTCCGCGGCGGCGATCAAGCCCTCTGCCTTCAGCCTCGGCACCAGGGCGTCGAAGTTCGAGAGCGGACCGTCGGTCAGCGGCCCCGCCGCCGCGGCCATGCGCGCGAGCTTCCGCTGAGCGACGAGTTCCGCCGAGCAGGCCTCGCACGTGGTGATATGGGCCGACTCGATCGGCGTCGGCACGTCGTCCGACAGCGCCGCGAGACGTTCAGGATTGAGATGCGACATCGTCTGCTTCTTCCTTCGCCGGCACGGATTCGTCCATGAGCGGCGCGAGCAGCCGGCGAAGCTTGGCCCGCGCCTTGAACAATTGTGATTTCGACCCGCCCGACGTGATGCCGAGCTCGATCGCGATTTCTTCGTGCGTATAGCCCTCCACATCGTGCAGCACAAAAACGTGCCGCGCGCCGGGAGACAGCTTCTGGACCGCTTCGTCGATCGTCTGCGCCAGCATCGACCGGTCGCCCTCGTGCTCCACCGAGAAGCTGTCTTCCTCGATGTCCACTTCGATTCTCGACACCCGCCGCAGCGAGCGCAGCGCGTTCAGCGTTCGGTTCACCGCGATGCGATGCGCCCAAGTCGAGAACTGCGATTCGCCGCGATATCCCGGCAACGCGCGGAAGATCTGGATCCATACTTCCTGCGCCACGTCCGCCGACTGATCCGGATCGCCAACGAGCCGGCGAACGAGCGCGTCAATCCGTGGGGCGTGCTGCGTCCAAATGGCTCGCAGCGCGCTCTCGTCGCCGTTGATCGCACGGCGGATCGTGATCTGGTCGGTGGGAGGCATGTCTGTTCGCTCTTTCCGTCACGCGGGGCAGCGAAAAGGTTGCCCTTCGGGCCCCTCGTCGGTTGCCATGCCGGCACCTTCTCGGGTGCCGTCCAAATTTGTGACAGCGCCCCGCTGTCGGTCGTCTTGACGTACGGGTCCGCGCGCCGTAGCTCTCGGATCGCTTAACCGTAGAACGCCCCCCCGCTCCGCGACACCCCATTCTTTCGTAGACACCGTGTTCTTCGCGCTTCTCGTCGCTGCCGTCACCACGCTTCCCGCGGACGGGCTGCCCATCAAGGCGCCCACGGCCGTCGGCATGAGCGCCGCTCGTCTCGAGACCATCGACCGGGTGGTGCAGCGCGGGCTCGACGCCGGCGGCTATCCCGGCGCGGCGGTGGTCGTGGGCCGGAAGGGCGCCACTGTCTGGCAGAAGGGCTTCGGCCACCTCGGCTGGACCTCCGACAGCCCGGCGGTCCTCCCCGACCAGACCATCTACGATCTCGCATCGCTCACCAAGGTCATCGGCACGACCACGGCCGCGATGATCCTGTTCGACGAGGGCAAGCTCGTCCTCGACGAGAAAGTCACGCATTACCTCCCGGCGTTCAGTGGCGGAGAGAAGGATCTCGTCACCGTGCGCGAGCTGCTCGAGCACCGCAGCGGCCTTCCTGCGGGACGCGATCTCTGGCGCCATGCGCACTCGCCGGAAGAGGCGCGCCAGCTCGTGCTCGACACGCCGCTCGAGTATCACCCCGGCCACGGCCAGGTCTACTCCGACCTGGGCGCCGACATTCTCGGGTGGGTCGTCGAGGCCGCCGCGGGAATGCCACTCGATCGCTTCCTCGCCGATCGCGTATTCACGCCGCTCGGCATGCACGACACCGGGTTCCGTCCGTCGGACTCGCTCGTGTACCGCATCGCGCCGACGGAAGTCTCGCCGCCGCGCGGCTATCCGGTTCGTGGTGAAGTCCACGACGAGAACGCGTTCGCGCTCGGCGGCGTCGCGGGCCACGCCGGCCTGTTCGGCACGGCGAGCGACCTCGCGGTGTTCGCGCAAATGATGCTGAACGGCGGCACATACGACGGCGTCAGGATCGTCGGCGATTCGACGGTGCATCTCTTCACCGCACGCGCGGCCGGCGATCGCGCGCTCGGATGGGAAGTCGCCGACGGCACGCATGGCGCCGGCCGCTATCTCAGCGGCAGCGCGTACGGCCACACGGGATTCACGGGCACGTCGATCTGGATCGACCCCGATCGGGAGATGTTCGTGATCCTCCTGACGAACCGTGTGCACGCCGCTCGCGCGAAGCGCCCCGCGAAAGTCATCGCCGACGTGCGCGCCGACCTCGCCGATGCCGCCGCGCTCGCGGTGACCGACGCGAACCTCGCGGTCGCCGAGATGCCGGTGTCGTTCCGCGCCGATCGCGCCGTGGGCTGGAATCGCGCGGTGCGCGTCGCGCGTTCGGCCCATCGCAAGGTTATCCTTAAAAAGACCGCGACGACGAAGTCACCGTCAAGAAAGAAGGCCGCCGCCAAGCCCGCCGCGGTGAAAAAGTCCAAGGCCAAGAGCAAGAAGAAATGACGCAGATCGCCGACGGCGGGGCTGCCCTGCCCGCGCCCGGCCAGCTCACCGAGGACCAGGTCCGGCTGGCGCTCCGCCGGGTGAAGGACCCCGAGCTGAACCTGAACATCATCGACCTTGGACTCGTCTACGAGATTCGCGTGGACGGCAACAACATCGACGTGGACATGAGTCTCACGTCACCGGGCTGCCCGTCGGGGCCCGAGATCATGGGTGACGCGGAACAGCAGCTGCAGGCGATCGAGGGGGTCGGCAGTGCGATGGTCCACCTGGTGTGGTCGCCGATGTGGACGCC
>PMYN01000126.1:13624-21974 GCA_003171215.1 Gemmatimonadota bacterium
GCGCGGCAGCGCGCGCGCGATCGTCTCCATGCGCTCGCGTGAACAGAGCACGCCGGGATCGAGCGCGAGGCGCTTGGCGGCCTCGTCGCGAACGGTCTTGAGCTTCGACACCTTCGCGTCGAAATCCGGGTCCTTGTCCCACCGCACCGAGCGCGGGAACTTCGGCAGCTGCGCGTCGGGAACGGCGAGTCCGCGCTTGACCGCCTCGAGGACGTCGCGTCCCGCGCGCTCGACCATGCCGCGCGGCATTCCCTTGATCGCACCAAGCGCGTCGGTGTTGGACGGCGCAGTGCGCGCGATCTCGAGCAGCACGTCATTCGCCACCACGCGAAAAGTCGCGCGGTCGAGCTGCAGCGCGACCGTGTCGCGCCAGGCGACCACTTCGCGCAGGATCGCGAGCTCACGCCGCGTGAGGTCGCGCGCGCCCTTCACTCGAAGGAACGCGGAGCCCGGCTCCTCAGGTTCCCAGCGCGTTCCTTCCAGGCGCTGGAACTCCTCCTTCGCCCACTCCCACCGGCCCTTCTTCTCGAGCTCGTCCTTCATCTGGTCGCGCAGCCCGAGCAGGTGCAGCGTGTCCTGCGCGGCGTAGTCGAGCATGCCGGGCGTCAGCGGTCGCATCGACCAGTCCGCGCGCTGGTGCTTCTTGTCGAGCTTCAATCCGAAGTTCCGCTCGAGCAGCGCGCCGAGCCCGAAGGCGCTGATGCCCAGCAGCTGCGCCGAGATTCTCGTGTCGAAGATGTTCGTGACGTGCCAGCCGTAATCCTGGTGCAGCAGCCTCAGGTCATAGTCGGCGTCGTGGAAGACGACCTCCACCTTCGGATCCTCGAGCAGCGCACCCAGCGCCGCGGACGCGGCGATCGGGAGCGGATCGATGATGGCGTGCCGGTCGCGTGTCGAGAGCTGGATCAGGTAGATCCGGTCGACGAAACGATGGAAGCTCGCGCCCTCGGTGTCGATCGCAAGCTCGCGCGGACGCCCGATCTCCCCGACAAATCGCGCGACTTCGGCGTCCGTATCGAGGTAGTCGGCCGTCGGTTGTGCCAGCGCAGGGCTATCTTGGGCCAATCGCGCCCCCGGGTGTGCGAACGAAGTTCCTTGGGTGAGTGCGGAATCTAGCGACCGGGACACGCATCGTGATCCACGCCGGCGGCCTGCGGCACCACCGAACGTTTTCTCGCCGATGGGGTCTAGCTTTCACACGAATGACTTCCATTTCGCCGACCGCCGCGTCGCCGGCGTGTCCCGCCGAGCACGCGCCGCTCGCACGCGTGGGCGGCTGGCTGTTCCGCCGCCGCGGATTCCTCCCGGTTCCGTTCATCGTCGTGCCGTTCATCTGGCACGGCGTGATGGCGCCGTCGTCGACGGCGTTCGGCGCGCTCTTCGTGGCATTCGGGGAGTCGCTGCGGCTCTGGGGCGTCGCCGCGGCCGGGTCGGAGACGCGGCGACGGTCGCGCATGGTCGCGAGCCTCGTGACCCACGGGCCATTCGCCTGGATGCGCAATCCGCTGTATTTCGGGAACTTCTTCATCTGGACCGGCTTCAGCGCCGTCGCCGGAATCCAGTGGCTTCTCCCGGTCGCGGTGGCGGTGTTTGCGCTGGAATACACGCCGATCGTGCGCTACGAGGAAGCCGTGCTCGAGAGCACGTTCGGCGACGAGTTCCGGCGCTACAGGGCGCGCACGCCGCGCTGGCTGCCTGTGGCCCCCGCCTTCGAGCGGGGGGGCCCGCTGTGCTGGAGAACCGCCTGGAGGAGCGAGCGGAGCACGCTGCTCCAGTTCGTGGCGCTGGCGGCGGTGCTCGGCGTCAGCCAGGCCGTGCGATAGCTCGCCCGCGAGGGCGTTGCTGCGGTTTCCGGCGGCTAACGCGTGGGGCGCGTCGGCGGGTTGGGGCCCTTGAAGATGTCGCGGTTGATCTGGATGTACTGCTTCTGGTTCGGCGGCACGTCTTCCTCGGGGAAGATCGCCGTCACGGGACACTCCGGCTCGCACGCGCCGCAATCGATGCACTCATCCGGGTGGATGTAGAGCATCTCGGGCCCCTCGTAGATGCAATCCACGGGGCAGACGTCCACGCAGGACTTGTCCTTGGTGTCCTTGCAGGCTTCCGTGATCACGTACGGCATCGGTCGGTCCTCTCTAAAGCTCGGCGTTGCTGGTAGGGAGGGAAGATTATCGCGCGCGCCGCGCCGCTACAAGCCGCATGCGCCCTTTGACACGTCGGGTGACGCCCCACTATTTCAACAGATGCGCCTCACAGTCAACGGCCGCGTCCACACCCTGGACTCCGCCCTTCCGCTCTCGCTCCTCGAATTGCTTCGCGACCGACTCGCCTTGACCGGGACGAAGTTCGTCTGCGGCCGTGGAGAGTGCGGCGCGTGCACCGTCCAGCTCGACGGTGAGACCGTGTACTCGTGCCTCACGCTCGCGGAGGCCTGCGACGGCGCGACCGTCCTCACGGTCGAGGGGCTGGCGTCCGGCGGCGGTGAACCGTCGCTCTCGCCGATCCAGCGGGCGTTCATCGCGAAGGACGCCGCGCAATGCGGCTTCTGCACGCCGGGCCAGCTCATGGCCGCGCACACGCTGCTCGCGCGAAATCCCCACCCGACGGACGACGAGATTCGCTCCGGCATGAGCGGCAACCTGTGCCGCTGTGGCACTTACCCGAAGATTCTCGCCGCCGTTCGTGCCGTCGCGGACGGCGAGTTCGCGGGAAGCGCGGAAGCCGGAAGCGTCAATGCCGCGTAAGACGAAGGGCGCCGCGAAGCCCGGCGGCTTCGTCCAGACGACCGTCGAAATCGAGGGGCGCACCGAGACGCGCATCGTCGAGATTCCGGCCTTCGAGCCGGCGGCATGGGGGACCGATGCCGAACTCGGAATCGTCGGCGCTCGCGTTCCGCGAATGGACGCGCCGGAGCGCGTGTCGGGCCGCGCGCGCTACACCACCGATATCGTGCGCCCCGGAATGCTCCACGCGGCGATCGTCCGCTCGACAATTCCGCGCGGGACGATTCGCTCGCTCGATCTGTCGCGGGCGAGGGCCATGCCCGGCGTCCTCGATGTGCTCGGCCCGGGCGACGCACCGGCGGGCACGCGGCTCTTCGGTCGCGAGATCTTCTACGCGGGCCAGCCGATTGCGGCGGTCTGCGCCGCGACCGGGCACGCCGCGCGAAGTGCGGCGCACGCGATCGCCGTGGAATACGACACGCTGCCGTTCGCCGTCACGTTCGAGGACGCCACGGCGAAGGACGCGCCGAAGGTGCGCGCGAAAGGCAATGTGATGGAGAACGCGCCGCTCGTGATATCGCGCGGTGACATGGACGCCGGATTGAAGGCGGCCGACGTCATCGTTCGCCGCGAGTTTCGCACGCCGGTCCAGCTGCACACCGCGCTCGAGCCGCACGGCGCCGTCGCGGAGTGGGAAGGCGACCGCCTTACGGTGTGGGAATCGACGCAGGGAATCTTTCGCGTGCGCGAGAACGTTTCGAAGGCGCTGGGAATTACGCTCTCGAAGGTGCGTGTCATCAAGGACTACATGGGCGGCGGCTTCGGCGCGAAGAACGGCGCCGGCCCGCACACGTACGTCGCCGCGCTGTTCGCGAAGCGCCAGGGCCGCGCCGTGCGCTGCATCAACGACCGCGAGGCCGAGCAGACCGACAGCGGCAACCGTCCGTCTTCCACGCAGCGCGTCACCATCGGCGCGAAGAAGGACGGCACGCTCACCGCGATCTTCGCGAGCATCGACGTCCCGCTCGGCATCAGCGGCTGGGAAGGCGGCCCCGGCCAGATCTATCACGAGCTGTATGCCTGCCCGAACGTAAGAACCGAAGAGACGTTCGCGTACGTGAACGCCAGCGGCATGGCGGCGTTCCGCGGTCCCGGATACGTGGAAGGCGCGTTTGGGCTGGAGAGCGCCATGAACGCGCTCGCGAAAGAACTGAAGCTCGACCCCGTCGCCCTTCGCGTGAAGAACTTTGCGAAGCGCGAGCCGAGAACAGCCCGCCCATACTCGGGCAACAGTCTGTTGCAGTGCTACAAGGAGGGTGCCGAGGCCTTCGGTTGGTCGCACGAGAGCCGGAAGCCGGAAGCCGGAAGCCGGACGCGCGTCGGCAAGGGAATGGCGGCGCAGGTCTGGCCCACCGGCGGCGGGCCCCCGGCCTACGCTCTCGTGAGAATGAATTCCGACGCGACCGTCGATGTTCTCGCGGGAACCCAGGATCTCGGCACCGGCGCCCGCACCGTCCTCTCGCAGATCGCCGCCGAGAGTTTGGGCGCGAAACTGTCCGATGTCCGCGCCATCATCGGCGACACCCAGAGCCTTCCCTACACGGGAAACTCCTGGGGCTCGATGACCACCGCGTCGGTCGGCCCCGCCGTCCGCATGGCCGCGGAAGACGCGCGCCGCCAGCTGTTCGAGGCGGCCGGCGCGATGCTCGACGCCACGCCCGACGCGCTCGAGGCGCGCGACTCGCGCATCGTCGTGCGCGACACCGATCGCACGATGACCTTCGCCGAGGTCACGGCGAAACTCGGCAACGTGATGATCATCGGAAAGGGATCGCGCGGCCCAAACCCGGCGGATACCGCGATCATGACCTTCGGCGCGCAGTTCGCCGAAGTCGAGGTTGATCTCGACACCGGCATCGTACGCGTGCTGCGGATCGTCGCCACGCACGATGCGGGACGCATCATCAACCCCACGCTCGCGGAGAGCCAGCTCGAGGGCGGCATTATCCAGGGGCTCGGCTACGCCTTGTTCGAGGAGCGCGTGCTCGACCGAAGGCTCGGCCTCGTCATGAATGCCACGATCCACGACTACAAGATCCCGACGATGGCGGACATCCCGCTCATCGATGCGTTCTTCGTGGCCGGCGCAGATCCGGTGGCAAACCACACGGGCGCACGCGGCATCGCGGAGCCGCCGATGATTCCGACCGCGCCGGCGATCGCCGCCGCGGTGAGCGACGCGATCGGCGCGGAAGTGACGGAGATTCCGCTGACACCGTGGCGCGTGCTCGCGGCAATCGCCGCCAAGGCGCGTCGCTAGTCGGCTGTTGCGTCCGGCTTTA
Source organism: Gemmatimonadota bacterium (assembly GCA_003171215.1). Taxonomy (GTDB): domain Bacteria; phylum Gemmatimonadota; class Gemmatimonadetes; order Gemmatimonadales; family Gemmatimonadaceae; genus Fen-1231. The sequence goes on from PMYN01000126.1 coordinate 18,690, forward strand.
CGCGCGCATGTTCGGCCTTCGGTCTTCCGTCTTCAGCCGGCCCGCTAGTGCGTCCGCGCGGAAGGCGCGCCACTCCGAGAGCGTGCGCTCCGCGACGCGCCGGGCCATCGCGAGCACCGCACGCCTCCAGCCGCGCTCTTTCGCGAATGCGATGAGGTCGTCCGCGATCGCCGAACCCTGACGGCCTGAGGCGCGCAGCGCCGCCCATGCCGTCACGCGGCCCATCGTCGTCATGGCGTCGCGGAGGTTCGCGATGTCGCCGCCCCACGCTTCCATGCGCATGCGGTCCTGCAGCGGCTGCAGCTCGCGAAGCACGAATCCTCTGCCGTTCAGCGAAAGTGACGTGAGCAACGCCGGACTCACCGCCTGCACGCGGCCCTGCACGGCGACGATGCGTTCGGCGTCCGATTTCCAGCGAGGCTGCGTGTACGGTGAATGGCCCGTGGACGCGGGCGAGCGCGCCTCCTTGAGGTCGAGCAGGAAGTTCCCGCGCGGCGACCCCTTTCCTTCCACGAGCACGATCCAGCGCGCGAGGCCGAGGCTGCCGCATCCCGCGACGCGGCGCGCGACGTCGAGCACCCGGTAGAATTGCTTCTCGTCGAGCTTCGCTCCCAGTTGCTCGACCACGCGCGTGACGCGGGCGCGGTCTTCGCGCGTCGCCGCGAGCGCCTTCACGCCGTCCACGCGAATGCGGCGGCGCCCACCTTTCTTCTTCGTGCGCTCGCCGAGCAACATCCTGCGCTTTCTCACGCGCACGGCGTCTAGCAGTTCGCGCGCCATTCCGGTCGCCGTCTCGCGCTCCACCCACCGTGCCCTGCCGGCCGCAAGCGTACCGTCGAAGGCGTCGAGATAGAGATTCGCGAGGGCGGTCGCGTCGCCCGCACTCACGCGCAGTGCCGACGCGCCGACGAGCACGCTCGCGGCGAAGCGCGTGAGGTCCCACGAGACGGGAAGCAGCGCCGCTTCGTCGAAATCGTTCAGGTCGAAATACACGAGCCTGTTGTCGCCCTTGTAGCAGCCGAGATTCTCGAAGTGGAGGTCGCCGCACGACCAGATCGCGGGCGCATCGTTGAGCGCGGTGCGCGCGGGCCATGCGTCGACGAAGAGCTGGCAGCTGCCGCGATAGAACGCGAACGGGCTCGCCGCCATCGCCGCGTACTTCCGCTCGAGCAAGTCCCACGCGCGCCCATCGTGATAGTGGGCGATGCGCGCGGTGACGGCGCTCAGACTTCCCACGGAGGAGCGGCGCCCGGCTTGCGTTCGAGCTTGGGATTGTGCCGGTAGAGCGTCACGGTCTTGCCGATCACCTGAACCACCTCGGCCTTCACCGCCGCCGCGAGCTGCCCTGCCGCTTCCTTCGTGCTGAGATCGGCCTGCTTGCCGAGCTGCACTTTCACCAGCTCGCGCGTGCGAAGCGCATCGTCGAGCGAGTGCAGCAGCGCTCCGGTAATGCCGTGCTGGCCCGCATGCACCGTCGCGCTCAACTGGTTGGCGTGGGCGCGAAGCGCGGCGCGCTCCTTCCCTGTCATCGACGAACTCATCGCGTGATTCCCGCCTGTGTGAAGAACGGCAACGGATTGAGGGGCGGTCCGTCCGAATAGCGTTTCCCGTTCACGATGCGCACCACCTGAAAATGCAGGTGCGGTGTGTCTTTCGGCGCGTTGCCCGACGTGCCGACATACCCGATCACATCCCCGCGTGAGACTTGCTGCCCGTCATGCAACCCCTTCGCGTAGCGATCCAGATGCGCATAATAAAACGCGAACCGTCGCGACGGGTCGGCGGTCCAGATGACGTTGCCGCCAAGCACGTTCGTTCCGATGTGGAGGACCGTCCCGTCGTCGGCCGCCAGCACGGGCGTGCCGCGCTTCGCGAGGATGTCCAACGCGTAGTGCACGCGCGCGCCGTCGCGGGCCGCGTCGTAGCTATCCGGTATCTGCGAGGCGACGACCCCCTTCACCGGCACGAGCAGGCCGCGTTCGCGCAGCGATTCGATCGCCCTGTCGCGCCCGGGTTCACCGGCGGTATTTCGATCGCCGGCCGGCGCCGCTGCGTAGCCGGGGCTCGGCGACTCCGACGGTGGCTCCGGCAACGGTGCCATCGGCGGGAGCGGCTTGAGCGCCGGACCGCACGAGACCACCGCGAGCAGGAGAGGGAGGGCAAGCCATCGTCGCGTCATTCACTGGTAACACGATGACCTCTGCGGCGGGGTCACTGCGGGGCTATTGGTTGGTTACTGCCTGCCGGCCGATCCCGGCTCGAGCGCCCTCACGATACCCTCGTACGCGAAGGCGCGTGACCTGGCCCTCCCCGTGACCTCACGAGCGATGCCGAGCTCCACCAGTCGCGCAATGGCGGCGCCCGCGGTGGGAGGCGTGAGGCCGAGGGCGCGTGCAGTTTCCGGCACGGTGATCACGATTCTTTCCCCGAGCAGCGCAAGAACGTCGAGCGCCGAATAGGCGGCCCTGCCGAGCGAGTCGCGCACCCGCTGCTCGTCGGTGTCGATGCGGTCTTTCGCGGCGAGGAGGCCGCGTTCGGCGGCGCGTGCCTCGCGTGCGAGCGCCGCGAACGTGCCGCCCAGCGAGAGGTCGGCGTGGGAGGCGCTCGCGCCGGCGCCCGGGCTCGGAAGTGTCAGCCAGGCGTCGTTCGTCGCGCCGCCGACGCAAAGCACGAGGGTGACGGCGAGAGCGATGAGGCACGCCGTGTCCGGCTCCTCCGAGTCCTCCGGCTCGCGGAGGAACGCGCCGCGGAGGGCGAGCGCGGCGAGCGCCGCCTTGAGCACCGGCGGCGTGCGCTCGTGAGTGTCGCGCAGGAGTTCGTCGATCGAAGAGGCCGGCCACGCCGGGAGCGGCAGCCGGAGCAGCTCGTGAAGCGTCGCGACGGACGCCAGGGCACCGCCGCGAGCGCGGGCGGCGCCGTCTCGCAATGCGTGGCCATAGGCTCGAAGCAAGTCATGCCCCTCGCCATCCGGGCGCACCAGCGCGATCATTCCGGTGTGCGAGGCGCCTGACGGCGCCGCGATGCAGCGAAGGACGAGGAGTGCCTGGAGCCCTGCGGAGGCGAGCCGCCCGGTGGCATCGAGTCGACCGATCGCCGTCGCGGCATCTTCGTAGGCGCGAACGACGTCGCTGCCTGCGGATGACAGGGCGCTGAAAGGGGATCGGTTGTATTCCAAGGAATCGTTCAAGATAGTATATTAAGTAAATATATATACCTATTATTACTTTATAGTTCTATCAATCGTATCGACTGATTATCTAAAGAGATATTCAACAGGTATAATAT
>PMYN01000120.1 GCA_003171215.1 Gemmatimonadota bacterium
CTCGTCCAACGCCTCGCTGGTGAACCGAGTGACCGTGTGCGCGATCGCGGGGCACGCGCCGTCGAAGACCTACGTGACCGCTACTGCGGCTAGCCGGCGGCTGTGGGGCTTTCGGCTTGCCTCAGTCCCGAGAGGGAGCGAGCTTTAATGCTCACTCCTGCCGTGAGGCACTATGTCTATCTCTGATTTTGCACTCCCTTTTGGGTTCGGTCGGTACCTGTCCGTAAACGGGCACTACGGATTGGCTCGCGTTGTCGCCTTCCTGACAAGCGTTGGCCTTGGGGCGGTCGCACTCTGGCTGATTTCCTTGCGAGTGCCGCAGAATCCCGCACAGGACATATGGTCCACCTTCGCCTGTCTCGTGGTTGGATTTGTCGCATTTGCGTGGCTACAGGCCATAGAGAGCGAGGAACGGTCGGCCCATGAGCGTCGAGCCGCCGAGTGCTGGTATCGGCGCCGGAACACAGGGGTTCGGCGCGACGAGATGGACGACCCCGACTCCGCGTTTATTACGGCCTACTGTTTCAGCGCCGAGAACGCACGACTCCTCGAAGCGGGGCTGATCGTAAATAAGCTGATGACGGGATCAGTGGTCCCGCCGTCCCTTCCTAACTGAGACAAGCCGAAAGGCAGAGGCGGCTGTGTACGCCGAGATTCCGTACGTTGCACGATCGAAGCGTTGGCGCAAATACGCGGCTCCTGTTGCGCCCTCGATGGGATCACCACACGTTTCGCGCAACCCAGCCACCCACATTTCGGATTCGGCGCACTTATGATACGCTCCCGCGCGACCGCACCAGGACTCAAGCATCTCGTGTTTTTTGAAGTGCTTGAGGAGGCGCAGGAGCATACGCACCGATACGACGCGACGACGGCCGGCCTCCTCGTGCTGCGCCTGCTTGACCATTGGAAACTGGCCGGGCCGGTCATGGTGGAACCGGAATCGGTCAGCATGAAGTCGGTACGAGACGCCGTCATGTGTCTTGAGGCGAACGATCCGTCGCGTGAACTCCTGCTGGGCGTGGTCAACGCGATGCAGACGCTGCGCGAGGTCGATATCCCGCCCATCCTCCCGCGTCTGTTTGCGTATGCGGGGTGCTTGGAGCAGCGCGCGGAGTTAACACTCGCGGCCGATGTCTATGGAACGATCGCGCGACTCGCGGAGGAGGCATTCGATGGCGATCTCCTGCTCGAATCACTGCTCCGGCTCGCCTACTGTCAGCGCACGCTAGGCGCGCTACCCGAAGCGGAACGGTCGTACGCCGACGTAGGGAGAATCGCGAAGAAGCGGAAGGACGTTGCCGGCGTTATGCGCGCACAAATTGGTATCGCCGTGGTGGCCCTGACACGTGGCAATCTTCCGAAGGCCGAAGAGGTACTGGCGCACGTCGCGACCGAGAGTGCGCGCGCCGGGTGTCGTCCGGAACACGCCCGCGCGCTCCATGTCCAGGCTACGGTCGCCTTTCGCCGTGGGGCGGTCGGCGGCGCCGTTCGCCTCGGTTATGCGGCATTGCAGCTGACCGAAGCGCCGCGCGAGCGCGATCTGATCCTGAATGACATCGCGGCCTATTTGATCACGACGGGCCGACATGCCGCCGCACGAGACGCCCTGATGATTCTCGAGGCGACGGCCGGGAGCGAGATCGCGCGGCTCGCCGCACGCGTCAACATGGTTGCGCTCGGCGCGCGCGCGAAAGACGAGGGATTGTTCAGGAGCGCGCGCACCAAGATAGATGCCGAGACGCTACCGGCGGAGTTGCGGGTCAACTACCTCATTGAGAGCGCGCGGGGCATCCGCTGCTTTGGCGACGCGGACGCTGCAACGCGCCTCCTCGAGGAGGCGCGCGATCTCGCCACGGCACTCCAGCTCAACCGCTCCGTGTTTGAGGTTGACGAGATGTTGGCGGAACGCCCAACAGACGTCCGCGCCACTCGCGGCGACACCCGAGTACCGGACTCGGATGCCGCCGGCGATGTCGAAGAGGCCTTGCGTGCTATGGCGGCGGCCGTCGCCTGAGCGCCGGCCGCTCCCGTGTCGCTACGCCATTAGCAGACGCTGCTGCCTGACGTCGTGACGACGTCGCATCCGTGTGGTGCCGTCGGCGATGCGCACGCGGCGGCGGCAAGGAGGGCAGCGGCGGAAACCAGCAGGGTGATCGAGCGGCGGAGCGTCATGGGAAGGACCTCAGGAGGGGAGTGTTCGGCACACCAGTGGACTAGAGAAGCTACGGTTGTCGATGGCGTCCACAAGTATATGCGTGCCACAAAACCTAGTATTTGTGCCACGCTGGACGGCGAACTGTACAATAAGTCGTCGCCACGGGCGCTTCCAGCCGGTCGCCAAGTTCGGTGGTTTTCAGCGCGACCCTACGAGAGTGACTGCACGCGCCGGGGCAGGCGAAGACCCCAACGCTGCGGGGTTCGATCTCGCGCGTGTCAACGCTTCATCAACTTTCGTTCGCTGGAGTAGTATCGCAGATACTCTTCGTCCTCGAGTGCGTGCTTGGCGTATTCAGTGCCGAATACAAGCTCACGGTGCCGGTAGCCGTATACGTTCTCTACGCAGCAGTCGGGGCGCGATGGTCAGCCAAGCAGACAGCCACGGCATTGTCGCTCGCAGCCGCGCACAAAGCCTCGCGCGCAGCCGCGCGCGCAGCCGCGCGCTAGGTGGGGCGGAGCAAGCCGACGCTGGGTTTCAGCACGGCGGAAGTGCTGCACCAAGAGGGCATGGAGCCCACGCTCGACCCTTTATCCGTCGCCCAGCGCGAGCAGCACCGCCTCGCGCACCAGCGGGTCGGAGCGAGCCAGCGCGTCGGCGACGGTAGCCAAGACCGTGAGTTGCTCGGCGGCCCACCGCTCCGAGTCGTAGCGATGGTCAAGCGCCCTGCGCTCTTCGAGCGACAGTCGCAGATGTCGCCCAGGTCGTCGGCGCTCTGCGATCGTGTCCAGGTGCCGGTCTCTGATGATGTCGCGTGCGCGGTCGAGCACCGCGCGGTCGTCAACGCCCACGCCTGGCCGCCTCCACGGCCGCCAGCTCCAGGTCACACTTCGCGATGATCTGCGCGGCGGACTGCTTCAGGTTCTCGCGGATGCGCGGCACGTCGATGCCCGCGGCCTCCGCCTCACGCAGTTCACGGCGGAGGCGCGTGACCTCTCGGCGGCGGGTGCGCATGCGGTGTCTAGCCATCGCATCGCTCGAGATGCGCGACGACGAACTCGCGCACCATCAGATCGCTCGAGCGGAGCCAGCACGAGAGTTGCTCCGGTGGTGCGTCGCGGACCAACTCGACTGCCATCTCGGTGAGATGCCCGGCGATCTCCCGACAGTCCCACGCCAGGGCGGCGTGCTGCTTTCGCCTGTCCGGAAGATCCGCGTGATGCCACTTCGCGGCCTCGTCGAGCACGCGCGACGCCTGGGCGTAGTATCGAGCGTAGCGCAGCGCCGTGTCGAGTGTACTGCAGGGCGCGCGCATTTGGTGGCGGGGCATCGGCTACCCGTCGCGGCGATCGAGCACGTGCATCAGCACGAACGCGCGCACTGCCGGGTCGCGCGAGCGCAGCCAGCGCGAGTGCCGCGACCGTCGCGCGTTACACACCGCCTGGACCGCCCACGCGGTTCGGTCCTCCGCGAGCTCTCCGAATCGGCGCTCCTGCTCGGCGTGGTACACGCAGTTGTCCGGGTGCTTCTCTCCTGCCGCGCGGTGCTGACGTGACGCTTCGGCGTAGTGTCGAGCTTCGTGCAAGACGTGGCTGAATGTGTCGCGAGGTCGGCGGGGAGGCATGCGGCACGATACCGGGGCGCGGACGTGGCGGCGATATGCGCGCGCGGCGGTTCGGAGGCTGCGGGAAGATGCCGGCGTGCAGGTGCAGCGCTGCCAATGGCACAAACGGGAGAACGTCGTGCGCTACCTCGCGAAGCAGGACCAGCCGATGTGGCGCCGCAAGCTCCAGGCGGCGTACGCGCATCCCACGTATGCAGACGCGAAGCGCGCGCTCGATCGCCTGCACCGCGAGTTGCGGCTGGTGAACGAATCCGCGGCGGCGAGTCTCGCGGAAGGGCTCGAGGAAACCCTCACGCTGCACCGGCTGGGCGTGTTTCCCGAACTCGGCACGAGCTTTAAGACCACCAACCTGCTCGAGAGCGTGATGGCGCGGCTGGAAGCGAAAACGCAGCGCGTGACCCGCTGGCGTACGAGCGATCAGAAACTGCGCTGGTGTGCATCGGCGCTCTGGGCGACCGAACGACAGTTTCGCCGCGTGAAGGGCCATCGCCATCTTCCCTTGCTCAAGCAGGCGCTGCACGTCAGACTTTCACTCACGAACTCCGCCGCGGCGTAAGCCGCATCATCGGCGGCATCGCCTGCTTTTCAACTACGCGTGGGACATTCCCGAGCGTCGCGAGCGGGGTGAGCTTTTCTGTTAATCTCAATGGCGTCTGGGGCACGTCCGCGTCTGACGTGTGGGCTGTCGGCGACAATGGGACGATACTCCACGGCTCGCGATGACAGGCGGAGGAATTGCTTTCTGCTGGGGAGACAACGGGAACGCCGCGATCGCAGTCAGTGACCGGGGGTGCTTGCGTGTCGCGGCATAAGTAACAGTTACCGCGACAACAATGGACAACAGAACGCAGCGGTGGACTGCTCCCCCTCTGAAGTCGTGCGTTTCCCTCGGGGGGTGTGAGACTTAAAATCTCATCGGCTGGCGGAGGTCTACGATCGGCAGAGAGGCAAGCGGTCCCGTGCGCGCGACATGCGGGGTCACGAACTCCGGTGGCGGGGACCACAGCTCGGGAGAAGTCGTCGCGTTCTTTGGGTACAGCAAGCAGGCCAAGAACCTGTACGCGACGGCCGGCATCGCCTGCGTGGAGGTCATCACATAGCGCGTGAGTTGGGCGCCATGAAATGCACGCCGCCGCGTCGCGGCACGGTGACGGGTCTCCCATCGATGACTGGGAGGCCCGTCGTGCGTCTAGACGTTCGAACTACCATAGGCTCTTCCTCCGAGCCTATGGGGTCACTTCTCGCCCGCTAGGAGCGTATTGACGAGTTGCCCAAACGGCGCATCAGGCATCGCTCCCCCGTCCGGCTCGGCGCTCGCTGAGCTTTGACTGTCGATCAAGCCGGATTGGAGTAGTCGCCACAGAATCTTCGACGACACATCCTGCACCAGCGCGGAATCGGGCGGTGATGCTTTGGTAGCTATGCGAAGTACGCTGATCGAGCGTTCATATTCGGCGATGCGCATTGTAAGCCGAAAATAGGTGTCACGCTGATGACCTTCCTGTCTCGCGACTCCCCGCGCGGCGGCGAGGAGAAGAAGTCCGAACGCAACTCCGAACGCAAGTAAATGCCACTCGGGGCTCGATGCCTGTAGATAGAGGAGAAGTGAGGCGACGGGCGCTCCCACGGACGCTAAGATCAGCGCGTTGCCGACGATGAACAGCCAGTTTGAGCGCCCCGACGACTGGACCAAGATGAGCCGTTCGCGTTCGGCCAGAACACGAAGTTCGCGCTCAACGTGTTCAGCAAAGCTCGCTTGGTCCGACAACGATTGCTCTGCACTGGCAACTACGGCTTTCTGGCTTCTCTGTCTTGCTGCCTCCCCAAGCGACGCCGCCAATCCGATCCCGATGAGAAGCACGACCACCGACAACATGATGCTGCCGGTGTGGCGATCAGTGAACGCGCCGACCCGAGAGCCAATTGCGTTCAGATCTCGTGGCTTCGTCATACCTTGCGGAAGTCGCGTTGCATCGTCGAAATGCGCACCATTGATAAAGTCGCCGTTTCGAACAGTTTGCCAATTCACGTTTTTTAACCACCGGAATGCCGCGAGATTGACTCCCCCCACATAACTGCCGGCGAACGTGATGCCGTCTCCGACAGCGTTGTTGAACGTGGCACCGCGCAGCTGAGAGAGTGCGAAGTTCGCACCGTCCAAAACAGCACCGTCGAAATCGACAGAGTCAACGCTGGACTCACCCATGTCTGCCGGGTTGAGCAGCGCGGCAGAAAACTGGGCGCCCGTAAGATCGCTTCGCGTAAGCACGACGTTCTGTAGGATCGCCTTCGCAAGTACCGCGTGTCTAAGCGATGCTCCCGTGAGAACGGCACCGGTGAGATTCGCACGATGCCCTTTGTGCCCATCAGTCGTGAGCCACAGTCGGTGCTCGGTCAACACAGAATCCAGTGCGGATCGAGTTCGGACCACGCCGTTCTGTCGCCACACCCAGATTGTGTCGTGCGACACCTGCATTCCCGTCGCTTGAGCGTGCGGCATTAGTGCCGCCGCAACGAGCAGGGCTCTGAATTTCACTTGGTTCTCCCGCGAGACGAAGACAAATGGTGTCGTTGTGCTATGCGGCTCGCCGAGTCGGTTCCGAGGCGAACCGATCCGGTTTGATTTCTCGCGAGACTGAGCTGCGGGTGACGGACCGCGCGGACATCCGTGGGCTTCCCCCGGTTCGATAGACATGGGGGTTTCTGCTGCTTTCCTAACCTACAGTTGTTTGTCGTGAACGCGTTAACAGCGCAATCAACGGTGGGTGTCCGAAACGCAGGCCTTAGCGTTCCACTTCAGTCTGCACCAGCTGCGCTACACGGCAACCGCCCACGAGCGCCGGTGTGAATTTCCACGCGGTATACGCCGCGTAGACGGCACCGTTCGCATCCTGTGATGGTGACTTGAGGATATGAAGGGATCCTGCCTGAGCTGTGCCGAGTGAATCCACGATGAACGCGACGATGAGCGTCGCGGGGTCGGCGTTTTGCTCGGCAAGGCGCCTTGTCACCAGCCGCGGTCGCGGCCGAGCAGTCGTGTCGCCGATGAACGAGACAGCGCGCTCGACCTGATACTCGAAGTACGGATGCTTGGGCGGCGTGCAGGCCTGCGCATCGGCCGCCTGCGCAGAGACGAGCGCACCGATCAGCAAGAGCAACATTACACGAGGCATGAGGCCGACTCCGTTGGTGTCAGTGGAAATCCGATGTCATGCCGCGCCGACACCGGCCCTCGGCGGGCGCAGTTCGCGCATGAAGTCGCGGTTATCAACGAACCGCTGAAGCTCCGGTCGAGTCAGGTCAAGTTCCTCCTCAAATAGGGCGACGCGACGCTGCATCAACTTAGGAGGTTGAAGCTCGGTGACGGCTGGCTACCGCTTCCAATTGCGGCCGACGATAACGCCGAGGGTCACGCCGCAGCACAGCACGAGCGCACCGTAGAAGAGAAACAATCCGTGAGGTAATGTCACGAAGTCCATTTGCTACTCCTGGCGCGAACGGTGTGTGTCGGCAGAAGGACCAAGCTCAGCCGCAGCCGAATAATAGAGCGCGCAACCCCCGCGCACTGGTGCTCGTGGGTCAAGCGCCGCCAAGGCGCCGCCGCGCGGCGGCCCACGCCGCCCGACCCATCCCGCTATCCACTTATTCAAGCCGGTTTAACTGTACAGAAGAGCGGAGCCACTTCTGACTCTGCAAATCCCATCTCGGCTAGGCAGATCCTCCAACGCCAAGGTTGAGGGTTGCTGCCACGTCGGAGACTTCATGGCGAGCAGCCAGATCGTGGCGCCTCGCGCAGAGCGAAACGTCGAGCTCCGCAGGTGGATCACACGTTCCTCCGTTAGGCATTTGTGGCGAGGGTTGGTCTTCGGCAAGCGTGCGCGGCGTGGGTGAGGGGAAGGTACGGGCGACGGTCGGACACCGGAACTGGCTTGATTTCGTATTTACCAAGAGTCGAATAGCGCGATTGTTTCATCTGCGGTGCGGCGGCGGGGCATGCTTCACGGCGGTGAGGGCAGCGATCCGGACGCGAGGGTTCGGGCACGCGAGGAGATCCACGAGATCCCCTCCGGGCGCGACGATCTCGGTGGCGTCCTGCCATGCCCGCTCACACTCATCGATCTCGCGCGCAGCGCATCTCAACATCTCACCGCATCGCGCGACAGTGCCGCCGGCACGAACCACAGCGGGCGACCGTGCACTTTTCCCGGAGACCTTCGCCCAATAGACCACTCGGGCGGCGCGAGCGCGGCAGTCTCGCAGCCGCTGCCTGAGGAGCAGGGCCCTGCGTTGCGCTGCGGCTAGCGTTGACTTCACACGCTCGCCGGGTGTCATGCGCCAGCCTACCCGTCGTCGCGGGAAGCCGGGTCCGCCCGCGCGTCGGGGCCGGGCGGGACCGTATTGCGTGTCCTCGCTGATAACGATTCTAATAGCCGGCAAGTAGCCGCCACGGACTGCGGATCGGGTTCACTCCGGTAGGGTGCATATGACTGTGACTTTATGCCGTCGCGGGGTTGCGTCCTTCGCGCTGCTCGGGGCGCTGGCGGGAGCGTTAGTCGGCGTACTCATAGTCAGGATTGTCGGCGGGAATAAACCGATTGGTGCCGGAAACGCGCCGACGACAGAATCCGATTCTCCGTCGCGTTCCGTTGTCGTCGGCATACAAGATGTAGCCGAGCAACATGGTTTCCAGTTTGTCGTCCGCGATGTCCCCGATAAGCAGATGGGCATGGGGCGGTTGATCGGTTTCCTTCCACCGAACCGATTCGCCGTTCGCGAGTGTTTTGGTTCTGGGTTTCGTCGTGGGCGGGTCATACGGTGGAACAGGGGGCCATTCGCCAGCGATTGCAAAGATCCACGGCTTGACGGAGCTCTCGATAATCGTCGCTGTGGATTCTCCGGTGTTGACCAGAGTGAACTCAATTGCGGGATCGTTGCTATTTGGCAGGAACGCCACCTGTCGGATCGTGAGTTTCGGTCGATGCGTCACCAAGAACTCCCGTCGGAAGTGCGCGAGGGTGGCCTGGGTGGTGAACCAGAGGGTAAGGGTGAACAGCGCGACGAGCGTCCCGTTGTGCTTATCAAAGACACGGACAGTACACGTCAGCGGGCGTGGGACGAGGACGAGGAAGGGGCCAGATTCCTTCTTGCTGGCCTCGTTATCGCGGCTGCGTATGCAATCCTCAAACCCTTTCGATTCCATCGTGTAGAAAAGCACGATGGCCGTGATCGCGAGGAACGCGAGTGACCGCCATACCACTGAGGGGATTCTGTTCATGCTGTCGCGACCGCCGCGCCGAAGATATCGGAGTTGTTCATGGTGCTAAGATGCGGCACCGAGGAGAAGATCTTTCAGTGGCCGCGCCGACCCGACCCCCGTCGTCCCGGTCGACCGAAAAAGTCACGAGGCGACTCGCCGGCACCGGTGTTGCCGGTGCTGACAGAAAGCGGTCATGGTGATGGCCGCGACCACGGTGTTGACCCGATCCTGCGAATGGGGCCAGGCGAACACCGGGCCCCTCGCTCGCTACTTCTTCTTCGGCGGGATCTTGATCGTCTCGACGATCGCGGTCTTCTTATGCGCCTGCGCCTTCTTCACCGGCATGAACTTCCCGGAGCCAGCATCCCGCCCGATTTTTCGCGTCGCCATGATCCCGATTCTCCGCAGTTAGAAGTGACCCGCTAGAGCTGCCGACCGTGCACGTCTTCCAACCAGAGCCGCAGAAATCGCAAGAGGCGGCCTTCTCTGTCGTGGCAATGCAGGAACGGAGCCCACCAGGATTGCGCCAGAGCAAGCGCGATGCCAAAGCATAGGAGACACGTGACGAGCTCGTTAGCCACTCTTCGAATCGTGAGCACGCCGAACACCGGCACGGCGTAACCGCCTGTCGGCGACAGAGTATTAGGTGGTGCCTGTTCCCGTTGGTGGACAGGGCTTCCCGCGCACGATGTTCGCGGTGTCGTACACCCGCTGTCCTCCGCTCTGCATGTACGCGGCGACGTTCGCTGGCGAGTACGCCAAGGTCGCCATTGCCTGTCGGTCGACCGTGGCTTGATGTAACCCCTCGCTCGTCGGATCCGCCTGACCGATGGGCCTAAGGATCGGTCCCATCAGCCGGTACTTCGGACTCATGGAATCGTGGAGCGTCGAGTTGAAGCACGCCAAGTACGGAGCCAAGAACGTGTCATCCACGACGAGGCCCTGCGCCTTTGCACACTCGACGATCCAGTGCAGAGCTTCATTCGCGAGGCCATCAGGGACCAAGCCGCCGCCGACGTCCGAATGCACGCCCGGAAACCACGCCTGCTGCAGGGTGCCGTTCCAATCGGGTGGCTTCGTCCACACACTGGGCGCGAACGGCTTCCGTCGTTCGTCAATCGCCAGCGCCTGCGCCGCACTGCGGATGTGTTCGTTCAGGCCGATATCGTGGAATTGGTACTTGTTGCGATTGAAGATCTTGCCGAGGACCCCGGGTGCCCCCAAGGCGCCAACCGTGTCCCACACGCCAACGAACCTGATGATCGGCAAGCGGGGCTTCCCGCGGACTCCACGAAACGCTTGCTCCCACTCGGGAGAGCCAGATTTCACGCCGTTGTGGTAGCACGCGTAGATCTCTGGAAGCCAGAAGTCATCCCCTTTCTGCAGCAACCCGACCGCATTCAAGAGATCCGCAAGCGTGCGAACGGTGAATGCGCCTCGACTAAAGCCGAATAGGAACAGCTCGTCTCCGTCCGCGTAGTTGTAGAGGATGGACCGGTACATGTCCCGCACGTTGTGCTCGACGCCGTCGCCAAAGGCTCCGCCCGTGAATCTGTCCAATACATCGCCGGTGCCGACCCCTTCGTGGTAAATCACGACCTGCGAGACGTCCGGAGCTTCGGGTGGAATCGCGCGTACGAGTTTCGTGACATTGGTCGGTCGACGCTTCTTCGTCGTCGCGTCGACCTGATCCTGGTTGTTCCACGTGCCGTCGGCGCACACGATGATGCGTTTCATGACTGGTGACCTCGCACTACATGGTGGTCGGAGCCGAGGGCCGGCCCCTACTGGTTTGGCATGTGCGCCTTGTCGGCAAAGCCGATTGCCGTGATGGGGTGGATCTCCCAGCACGTGGCCGCGTGACGTTGCTGCTTGCCTCGTGAGGCGCAGTTTGGGTAGTGGTGATGGTCAAAGAAGACCTGACCCTCAACGTAGACCCAGGTCTTTCGTCCTAGAAGGTTGCCCGCGCCCGACGACACTCTGCCCTTCTCGGCCAGCGAATCGAGCCACGTTCGCATCGCGGCGGCCCTCGTCTTCAGCTTGCCGGCCGGCAGCAGGTCGGGATCGGGCACCTCAACGATGACGTCCGTCGAGTCTGCATTGCTGTTCCAGGTCGGGCTCAGTTGGAGGTGATAATCACTGTCGCCGGAATCATGCTGCATCAGGCGAAGGAAGCCCTCGACCCTAACAATGGTGCCCTCGTGTTCGCCGTGTGATCCCACGACGCCGGGCAAGCGTTTTGCTTGGTATGCGGCCTTCGCGCCAGGGTCGGTTGCATGATCAGGCGCGCGAAATGCCATCAGCTCGTCCAGCGTTTCTGCTTGCTCCATTGCGAGTCTGTCGCCAACCGTTGACGTCTTGATCGACCAGCGGTCGCACGTGCGCTCGGCGCACGACGCCTTCTGGGCTTGAGCCTGGCTCGCACTCGTGGTGACGAGCAACAGCACTCCCAGCGCGAACGCAAACCTCTGTGTGTTGGTCACCGGGCGTCTCCGTTCGACTGGATAGCGATATACGCTGGCGGGTGTTCTGGCACCACCGACCGGCAGAATGGACAACGACGCGCCGCTGACAGAATCGAGTTCGAGGTGCTCTCCGTCGCGGCAGTCTCCGCGCGAGTGTCCCGAGTCCGAGATTGGTGCGCATCCATCGTGCAACCTAGGATGACTCGATACCAGTGGACAACTGGCCTGATTGTGTATCAACATGCTCTCGGCGGAATCATCGTCACGTCCGCGCGCTCGGAGCGACGAGCGTGATCCCGGCCAAATGCGGCAAGACCACGTGGCACCGCCATGGCGGGCGTGCGCAGATGTGGCGGCGCTTTCCCCTGCGCCAGTATCTGAGCTGCGCCTAGGTCCGTGGACACCATCGTTAGTCCGCGACCGCCGACTCGGTCGTCGCACGCCTCGGAGGCGTGAAGTGCGCGACCGAAAGCGCTCTGGCGAGAACTGGACCAACGACACGCTCCTGTTGACAGTCTACCCGAACAGCCGTACATTAGGTCGAATGTCAACCCAAGATGACACCGACCGCACCGCGCTGCTGCAGGGCACGCTCGATCTTCTGATCCTTCGAACACTGCGACTGGGCCGCCAGCACGGGCAGGGCGTCGCGCGCGCCATCCTGCAGAACTCGCGCGATGTCCTGCTGGTCGAGCACGGCTCACTGTATCCCGCGCTCCAACGGCTCGAGGCCAACGGTTGGATTCGTGCCGAGTGGGGCGTGTCGGAGAACAACCGTCGCGCGCGCTTCTACGAGCTCACCAAGGACGGCCGGCAACAGCTGGTGAAGGAAACCGGCGAATGGCGAAAGCTGGTCCGGGCGGTCGGGTTCATCCTCGGACCGGAGACGGCGCGTGGCTAGATACACGCGGTGGATGTTCTGGAGGCGACGGCGGCGTTCAAGCGCCGATTTCGCCGAAGAGATCGCGTCGCACGTGCAGCTCGAAGCCGATCAGCTGCAGCGCGAGGGCATGTCCGCCGCGGACGCACGCCACACTGCGCGGCGCGCCTTCGGCAACATCGGCGCCTGGAAGGAACGCTTCCACGAATCACGCCGAGTGCTCCTGATCGACAACATCGGTCGGGATCTGGTCCATGCATGGCGCGGCCTTCGCCGGTCGCCATCCTTCGCGATCGTAGTCGTCTTTACGCTTGCGATCGGCATCGGGGCGAACGCCGCGATCATCAGCGTGATCGATACGGCATTCCTCCGCAAACTCCCCGTTCCCGCGCCCGAACGCATCTTCGCGGTCTTTTCTGGTGACGTGCACAATCGCGCGCGGAGGCCGGCAATCGGGTGGAACTCGTTTCCCGACTACATCGATCTCCGCGCACGCGTGCAGGGAGCCGAGGGATTGGCCGCGTACAGCATGGAGATGCTCCCACTCGGCGACACACTCTCCGGTTCGTCCGTATGGAGCGCGCTGGTGTCCGGGAACTACTTCGATGTGCTTGGGGTTCACCCCGCGCGTGGCCGCTTCATCCGGCCGGACGAAGAAGAGCCACGCGGAGCGCATCCCGTCGCGGTCATCAGCGATGCGTTCTGGAAGTCTCGGTTTGCCAGCGACGAGCATGTAGTCGGCCGAGAACTCGCCGTCGGCAAGGGCCGCTTCACGATCATCGGTGTCGCGTCGCCCGGATTCACCGGCACACATCCCGAAGGACGGACTGATCTCTGGATTCCGTATACGATGTTCGCGGAAGCAACGGGCAGCGAGTATCTGTTCGACAACCGGGATGCACGGCGCGCTGCCATCATTGGACGTCTTGCGCCGGCCGCGAACCTCGTGCAAGTGCAAGCGAGTATCGATCGAGCGGCGCACGACCTGAAGACGACGTATTCCGAGGTCGATGGATCTCTCACTCTCCGAGCCGCGAAACACGAACGGCTGGTGACGTTCGAGGAGGCCCCTGGTACCCTCGCGTCTTTTGTGCTCGTGTGGGCGATGATCGCGCTGCTTCATCTAGTGGCCTGCAGCAACATCGCGAGCCTGATGCTGGCGCGGGCTGCCGCGCGGCGGCAGGAAGTAGGCATTCGCATCTGCCTGGGTGCTTCGCGCGGACGCATCGCCATGCAGTCGCTTGCCGAGCCCGCACTGCTGGCGTTCCTCGGTGCTGCGGGCGGCGTGATGATAGCGCGGTGGCTCACGCTCCTCATTACCCAGATGCAGTTCATGTCGGCAATGGATCCAGGGTTGGACGTTCGCGTGCTCGGCATCGTCGCCCTCATCACCGTGGCGACGGTGCTCGAGTTCGGCTTGGCTCCTGCGCTTGGCGCGTCGCGTCGCGATCCATTGGCGATGTTGCGTGGGTCGTCAGGCACTCGGGTGGCGGGGACACGAGACCGTGTCGGCCCGCTCCTCGTCGTAGCTCAAGTCGCGGTATCGCTTATCCTGCTCGCCAATGCCGCGATCCTGCTGCGCACGTTCGAGCGCCAATCCGGTGGGGCGCTCGGATTCGACGCGCCGCACCTTCTCGTCGCGAGCGTGACGCTAAAGAGCGGCGCATCGCAGACAAACGACTGGGCATCGCAGATCCGTGACTTCACGGCGCGCGCGACGTCTGTGCCCGGCGTAAGCGAGCTCGCGGTATCCAGCGGAGCTCCGCTCCTCCCAGGAGGCTTCAACGACGAGGTCGTGGTCGCCGGCCACCAATACGCGGAAGGCGATTCGCGCGCCGTCAGCGGCCAGAACATCGGACCCGGATACTTCGCGACGCTCGGCGCCACGTTGGTACGAGGGCGCGAGTTCAATGACAAAGATCGTGTCGCCGACCCCCGAGTGAAGTTCCAGGGATTCGACGCAGTGGTGGTCAACGAAGCGATGGCGCGGCGTTTCTGGCCCGGCGAGGATCCCATCGGCAAACAGGTCTCGTATCGTCACCTAGGGTCGGCGACAGTGGTTGGAGTAGTCCGCGACATGCATGACGTCAGTTTGTCGACGATCATCCCTCGAGTCTACTTCCCGCTGCTGGAACTGCCGGCCACTCCGCGCTTTGTGGTGATCGCGCGCACCACGGCTGATCCGACAACGAGCCGCTTGCTGTTGCGCTCTCTTATCGCATCGTCGTCGCCAAGTTCTGAGACTTCCATTCACACGATGGGGGAACTGCTCGAAGGCGCCCGGAGCCTTTCTCGGATCGGGAGCATCGGTCTGGGAGCGTGTGCTGGTCTCGCGCTGCTCCTTACGGCGATCGGCCTCTACGGCCTCGTCGCGTCGTGGAGCGCCGAGCGCCGCAGCGAGATCGGGATCCGGCTCGCACTTGGTGCCCAGCCGTGGCAGGTGCACCGGCTTCTCGTAGGCGGTGTCGGGCGATTGATCCTGGTCGGCGCGGCTATTGGCCTCGGCGGAGCAGTCGCACTAATCCGGCTCGAACGTGCCCTTTATGGTCCGTCAATCACGTTCGAAGCATGGCCCCTAGTGACAGCCCTGTTGCTGCTTTCGACAGTGTCAGCAGCGGCGGCGTACATCCCTTCGCGGCGTGCGACGGCGCTTGACCCGGCGACCGTATTAAGAGATGGCTAGGCCGATGTGTAGTGCTCCCCAATTCGCCGAGTGCCCGGACCGAGTACCCAAGAACGCAAACCGTAATCACTAACGACACGAGCCATCAACGACGGACTCCGTGCCC
>PMYN01000042.1 GCA_003171215.1 Gemmatimonadota bacterium
GTTCGAGTCCGGTCGCCCGCTCTACTCATGTAAGCCGATGAATAGCTGTGAGATAGCCGCCTCTACGAGGCGGCTATTTTCACAAGGTGCGTGGGCCAGTTCATGGGCCACATCGGCGGCGCGGAGTTGGTTCACGCCGAGCGTTCTAAGAGTCACGGCGTCTTCTTCTGCGCAATGAATTTTGACCACGCGAAGTTCCACATCGCCTCGCGCGCCGCCATCGCTGCACGACGAATCGTCACGTTCATTGGATCCCGATACAGCTCGATGGTTCGTCCGCTCGAGTGGCCCATCAGCGCGTCCTCCACCCGGCTATCCTGGACGCCGGCGACTTCGCGTATCGCGTCCGAAAACCAGCGGCGCAATCCCGTCCATCCTCGTCCGGAAAGATGCCCGATACCAGCGAGACCTTCGACCTCACCGAACAGCGTACGGAGATGATCTTCGCTGATCGGTTGCGGCGGCTTTTTGCTTCGCTTGGCGATATCTAGCGCGTCAGGGCCGCCCACAATCAACGGATAGTCCGCGGTCGGATCCGCGAGGTAGCGCGCCTCCAAGTCGGGGACGACCGAGATGAGGTAGTTGTCAAGCTTTCCGCGAGAGCGAGGCGAAAGATCAATGATGACGCCGTCTTTTCTTGTGTCGCCGGGGACTTCGATCGTGCCGGCGCCAACGTCGATTCGATTGAGATCCACGTGTGACCTCCAAACACCAATCCACTGTCCCAGTCGAGTCCCGAATCCGATGCTGCCGACGACGTCAATTCGCAGGTCGGCGTCAGAAAGGGCGCCACACCACCGGCCAAATTCGTCGTTATCGAATCGAGGGCGGTGAGTGCTCGGTACGGGTCCGTTCTTCTCTTCCCAGATCTGCTTATACCGCGAGGTCCACCCAGTCGCGGGTTCGATCAGTTTCTTCACGAGATCTCCGTCGTACGCGAAGCGGGCAAGTTGGTAGAACAACGAAATCGCCTTTTGACCGTGCGTGAAGCCGCCGCGGCGAATGATTCGCGCGTTTGGGCGAACTTCTGGCGTCGCGATCGTTTTTCCGGGCGCCTCCTCCTTCGCAAGCTGCGCATCTGTCGGACGACCTCGAACCGAGCGTAGTTCGCCATCGTTGTAGTCGGCGGCGAATTTTTTCGCGAGAGTCAAATAGGTGAACGCCGTTACGTGCCTGACATCGTAGTTTTTCCCGAGGACACGGATGAGATCGTTGCCCATGGTGCGCAGATCGGAATAGTTCGATGGCTTCGAAGTGAAATGCCATCCGCCCACCGTGAGGAACGAGTCAATCACCGTGTCGAGGCGATACTCTCTCGGTCCTTCCTTCGGGAGCGAGCCGAGATCCGGTTCCTCGCCGCGCTCTAGCGCCTCCGAAATTGCCAACGCAATTCGCACCGCGGCTTGGATATCGTCCAAGCGTTCGTGTTCTTGCCCGTCGTGCGCCCGAAGGCTGCCCAATGTCTTCCGAACCTTCTTGCCGCCCGAGAAATACCGAAGCCTCATCGAGCCGTCACGGCGCGACTCGACGGCGACGGTGTTCGGGCGGTCACCAACCACCCGCAACGTCCGACAGTCTTTCTTCACGTGTCCCCCTGGATTGGTTCTCCAGGGGATGCGCGCGCGGCCGCCGCGCTGATCAGGATGTGGACGGGTCACTGGCATCGAGGCGAACGGCGCGCTCAAAGATAGTCGCGATAGACTGTCCACGGCGCACCTTTGCGCCGAGGCGCCGTCGTCAAATGACCGGAGCGACACAGTTGCCTGACATAACACTCGCTGACGCCAAGAAGCCGCGCGGCTTCGGCGCTCGCACAGCTTTCGCGCACGCCGAACTCCGCGAGACCTCCCAAGGTGCTTGACTGGCGCAGAAGCGCTGGCTCCCATGCCGCGCTCGTTGTGTTCGTTAGCAGCAACGCGTGCATGCAATCCGCAGCGCTAAGGAGTAGTGCTCGCTCGAATGCGCCGAGGCGAACGGTTGACTTCTCGGCGAGGAACATTTGCTTCTTTCTCTCGTTCTTGTCGATGGCGCATTTTGATCGTTTCATCGTGTCCGTCATTGGAATCGTCAAGGAGTTCGTGAGTTGGCGGACGTTTTCTTTCTGGCTGTGCCGCGCGTTGGCCGCGCTGCTCGTCCGGCGAGGTAGGCTTCGACTCCGGCTCGAGGAATCCGCCACTCGGTTCCCTCGATGTGAGCGGACAGGTCGCCGAAGGCTCCGCGTTTAGCGAGCACACGCACCCATGCTTCTGAAACTTCGAGCGCGTGCGCGACGTCCTCGGTACTCATCCGCTTCGCTTCGGCGCGTGCGACAATGTCGCGCAACGCGGCGGCTGCCTCGTCGAACTCGGTGTGTTCTGGCAGTGTCAGGGGTAGCCCCCGAACGCGCTCGAGCTGAGCGATCGCCTTTCGGACTACGGCGCGATCGTCCGCTGACAGGAATACGCGATCACCTTCCATACCTTTGCTTCTCCGGGCAACCGTCCCGCACCCTACGGTGACAGGCGATTTCTGTCGCGTGACGCTCGCAACGGCTGCACGTGCAGACCGAAGTCACTCGACCGTCCATGCCGCCGAGCTTTTGTGAGCGAGGCTATCGCACGGGATGTGCGGGACGGGGCTACGCGATCTGAAACGGTTGAACGGTGGAAGAGAGGTCGGTGATTCTCCGTCGCAGATTTTGGTCTCAGCTACTATCGATTTTGATGCGACATGTAGTTGGACAGCCCAGATGTTCGTACGGAACCTATGGGGACGCTCGGCTCTACGCAAGTGTAAGATGTTGAAGCATATAGACTTGCGATTGTTGCGCCACTCCCCATCAGTACCGCAACAAGCGCAACCAGATGATCGAATGAATCGCGTCGATCATCGTCACCCCGACAGTTGACCCATGGTCGCGACGAACCACCGCCGAGCGGATCGCTCGGGCGGTGGTTGTCGAATCAGAATCGCTGTCTCAGTCGGAGCCTTCCATCTTCCGAACTACGTCCGTCAGCAGCCACGCATGCCCGAAGGGCAGCTCCTTGATTGCCGCCTTCAGTTGTTCCGCCACATCCGCGCGATTGACGAGCATGTCTCTGTGATGTTCGTGCCCGCACAGCGCGAGCGCAGCAAGCGTGTGGACCAACAGGCGTCGGTTCGAGCGGCATTCGAACGCCAACATCGCCCAGACGTCGAGCCTCTCCTCATTCGTGGAGTCGGCGCGGACGTTGCGCCGGATGCCGGTGGCCCGGATCTCGGAACCGGAGCCGCGGCGCCGAACGGTGTAACGTGCGAAAATTTCATCGCCCTGCTGAAGCGCTTTGTGCTCGGAGTGAGATGGCTTCGCGAAGACAGTGTTGCGGCCCGTCACGTTCTCCACGACGAGCTGGAGCCGCGGAGAGCGTGCGTGCCGGCGAACCGGCGTGTCGCAGATGATTGCTGTGCCTTCGGTCGGCTGATCCACGTGAGCAGTCCGAAGTCGGCATCGAGCATGTGCTGAATCATGTTCGTCTCCGTGCAGAGGGTCGCGCCCTCGGCCTGAGCGGCAGGTGGCACCCCCCTTTGCACGCGCGCGGTGCCGACCGCGCGAAGATTCTGCGGCGCTAGTCCGTCAGGTCATTCGCCGACCGATCGTCGGGCGTGATCACGATGCGCTCGTACGGTGTGCGCGCTCAAGCAATGCTCTCGCGTGCAGCGCTTCACGCGCCGCTCGGAGCATGGCAGCGCTCCGCATATGAGTGCGCACAAATCGCGGCTGTTTCGACGTTTTTGGCGACGATCACGTTGCCGCATAAGCCGCCACCAATCTTTACGAGCGATTCAGCGCGCGCAGCTTACGTCGCCCAAGATTTGGCGTCCACCGGGCGTCAAGCGGACGCGTTCGCGCGAGGGGTTCCGTCGGCGCGCGTAGTTCGATTGCCGAATGCGGACCACTACGTCTTCAACTCGAACGAAGCGGATGTGCTGCGCGAGATGCGCGCGTTCATCGATGGATTGCCGCGCGAGAAGCAGTAGAGGGTTTCTCGATCGCTGGAAGGCTGTCGCCGTGTCGGTGCGGTGGCTTGGCGCGAAGTCCGCGAGCTGCGTGGCGCTCGCGTCCGCGCAGTCGCGCTCACGCTTGTTCGGCTGTGAGGAGGCGCGTGGACGTCACGCTTTTTCTTCTTGAGTTGGCGCAAAGAGGAGAAGACAGCGAACACCCCGCGCCTGGCCGTGCGCCGCTTCCCGACCGAAGAAGAGTAGAGCGACCACCGTCACCACGCGCATCGGAATCCTCGGACGGAGATGAAAACCGTTTTGGAAAATATGCGGTCTCCGAGACGACAATCCTAGCGGAGGGCGCGCCGCTGAACGGCTTGTCCGATCAGAGCGGGTTGCCAGTGCACTGGGTTTGCCGATGCTATCCGAGACATGCGGTCTGCGTTTTGCTGAGTTTGCTGGACACGATGCCTTGAATGCTGTCCACAAAACTCATAGCAACCCAGTCTTCGCCGTTGCCGGAAGACGAGGGAAAGGGCTATTCGTCGGGTGCGGGGTCGACCCGTCGCGCAATTTCCGCCTGCCAATCACCGGGCAACGAGACGAGTTCGCTCACAACGATCTTCGCGTCATTTCGCACAGCAGACACTACCCCACCGATCAAGAGCTCCTTTCGCGCGGGCGTGTCAGCGAGCGATGGTAGCAGCTCCATAAAGTGCCGCCCGACATAGTTCTGGCCGTACCAGTTTCCTCTGAGCTTCGCACTTAGATTGTTGACTAGCGCGTCACGATCTGCGAAGAAACTTGCCAGTGTACGGCAATATGTGCCGAGTGTTCCCGGACTACCGACGACCGTTCCGTAGATGTCGAAGTGGCCAGCGAGCACGTCATTCACTATCACGGATTCCGTCCGAATTCGCAGCGCTGGCGAAAGACTGGCCCAGCCGGTCCGTCCAAAGGCACACAACGTTAGGACGTGCGGACCCCAGTTTCCGTTCGGCATTTCGCGTTCGAGTGCTTGGCCGAGACGAACTCCAATCGGCGCTCGCTCTGCGTCGGTTAGGCGCTGCCACAAAAGAGTCAGATACTTACGGTGCTTTTGTCCGACACACTCCGCATCGATGATCCGCAGTAACAACGCGGGCGTGATCAACTGCGGAGTTTCGTCGGCCAGCGCGCGCGCATACGGTTCGCCCTCAACGAATCCTGGGTCGCGAACCCGATTGAACGCGTAGTCGACTTGCCTTTCTGCGTCAGTGGCTCGGTCCGGCTCGAGCACAGCCAGAAATGCCGTGTGAATCTCTGGCAACGACGCACCTGCTCCAAGCGAGGTATTAAAAGACGTCACCTCGCCAGGGTCGAGCTCTGAATGCGAGAGCATGTCGTTGATCAGCACTCGCGCGTTAAGAATGTCGCGCCGAAGGCGAGTTTCGCGATTCGCCGTCGACAAGAGCGCTAGCGAGTCGCGATATAGGATGTCGATGATTTTCGCAGTGCCGTCAACAACAATCACATTGTCCTCGTGCAGGTCTCCGTGTGCGATTCCCTGGGCGTGAATGTGTCCAAGACCAGCGAGCAGGCCAAGTCCGATTTCACGCAGCGTCGTCGCAGTGAACGGCGAACCTTGAAGGAGTTCCCCGATAGTATTGCCACGGAGTAACTCCATGACCACACAATCGCCTTCTTCGCCAGTTTCAGGGTGGCGTTGGCGATCAAGCGCAATGATCGATACGACGTTCTGGTGCCGTACTCGGACGAGTGCCCTTGCGTGATCAAGGGCTGAGGAGATCTGACTCCCCGATGCACGAAACACCTTGACGGCGAATTCGCGACCGAGAAGATCGTGCGCTTCGAATACGTCTGCAAACGCACCGTCGCCGATGAGAGGCCCGAAGGTCAGTTCCATGTTTGATGGCCGGAAGGTGCTGCGTAGCGGGGCCGGGTCGGCGCCGTGAGTGTGGACGCTAGCTAGACTCCCAACTTGCCGCTACGAGGGACAGTGGCCTGAAAGTGTGTCGAGGTTCGTCTCGTCCATTGGAGTCAATTTATGTTGCAGTCGCGTGGCACCGTGGTCGCAATGAGACGTCGGCGACGATCCTTAACGTCGATTTGCCTATCTTTAGGACGGTGAGAGCAACAAATGCGACTATCTTAGATCGCGCGTGCGACTGCGTATCGAGGCGACTATGCAGACTGTGCTCCCTTATGTTGAGGAAAGAGCTCGATACTTGGGTGACCACCCGGACTGTCGTGCGCCGGCGGATGTCTGCGTCGAAGTCGCCGTCGACGGCATCCGGGTGATCTTGCTCCGGCCCAGCGGAGATCGCGTGTTGTTTTCGGTGCCGAAGTCGGAGATTCAATCCGCCGAGTACACCCAGGAGCGTTTGGGTGTGGAGCAAGCTGAAATCGAGGAGAACGTCCTCATCGGTCCAGACGAGTGGCTTACGCGCCACACGGTTCGTGTTCGCGTCACGGATCCTGAGGAAGTCTTCCAGCACGGGCTCGTCCATCGGTTCGCATTTCAAAGTGAATACGGCGCTCGAGTGTTTCATAGACGCACGTGTGAAACGCTGAAGTTGTTTTAACGTTCGATGCATCCCGAGCGCGCGCGAATTCCGTCGCACGTCGGACGCGCGCACGCGAGTCCACGCACTCCCCTGTCCAAATGCCTGCTGATTTTGTTAGCAAGAAGACACGGCACGAGTTTCGGGAATACTTTGTCGGCACGACGCTGAGAGTGATTGATGATGCGTTCGACGCGGCTGGAATTCCGTTTGCCGAGGACTACAACCCACCAGAGTCCGGCGCACGCCGAAGCCGAGTGGAGCAGTACTATCACTCGCTCGACTTTGCCAATCCGTCGGACGTTCGACGACTGCTGCAGGTGTATGAAGACGTTCTGGCAGAACTCGATGATGCGGCGACCGGCGATGCCTTGTGGGCGGAGGCGGCGAGCAAGACCAAGGCGCGCCTCATCCGCTGGCTTGAGAAGGATGGATTCAAAATTGTCAGCGGGCGCGTCTCGTCCGACTACGGCGCGTCGCATCTCGACGGTGTTGGACGCATCGCCGCACGCGTAGATGCGCCGGAGCTTCAGCGGCAGATCGACCGCATGCGTTCGGCCGCGGACACAGATCCAGCGCTCGCCGTCGGCACCGCGAAGGAACTGATCGAGACAACGTGCAAGACGGTGCTGGCTGATCGGGCTATCGCAATCAACCCCGAGTGGGATCTACCGAGGCTGCTCAAGGAGACCCGCGAAAGCCTCGGCCTTCTGCCAGAGCAAATGCCGGAACGAGTGCAGGGGGCAGAGGTGATCAAGAAGTTACTTGGGAATCTTGGTGCGCTTGCCCACTCGTTAGCGGAGCTACGCAATCTCTACGGAACCGGACATGGGAAGCACGCCGGTGCCAAAGGTCTCGAAGCGAGGCACGCCCGGTTGGCGATCGGAGCGTCCGCGACGCTAGCCACATTTCTGTTCGAGACGCATCGAGAGCGCTCCCAGATGGAGCGCTCCGGATGACGCGATATCCGTCGGCCCGCGCGTTCGCGCTTCTGGTCGCAGCATCAGCTTCCGCGAGTGCACAATCGCCAGCGCGGGTGCCGTGGACGACGGGCGAGAATCTCGAATACAGCATGAAGCTTGATGGAATCCCGGCTGGGACGGCGCGTCTGCAAGTGCTGGATCCGGACACCGTTCGGGGTCGCCGCGTATGGCGGCTTCATCCGTTCACGATCAATCGACCCGTTTGAGTTGGCACACGTCTCGGTTCGCAGGGATCCGGCTGGGTCGCGCGGTTGTCCCGCGGTGTCGTGATCAGGATCGAGCGCGCGACGTCGTCGTCGTCCGATGCAATCGCGCACGTCATGCGTGAGACCTGGGATGATACGTACGGGGCCTATTTCACTACGGACACGTTGCTCACGGCCCGCCGCCTGTGGCTGGACGCTCTGCCGCCGGAATCGGCACTCCAAGATCCGAGCATCACGTTTCTTCTCGCGTGGAACGATGCGAGCGTGCTGGTCGGCTTCATCGCGGTCCGTGCGCTGCGCTCCGGCGATGCCTACGTCCTCCGACTCTACGTGCGTCCGTCCGATCAACGCTGCGGAGTTGGTGCGGCATTGCTCGGCGCTGCCATCGCGGAGGTCCCGCTCGCCCCCGTTATTCGCCTTGATGTCGAGGTGGGCAACAAGAAAGCGGTCGCATTCTGGGACAAAAATGAATTCCGGGAGAGCGGTCGCAGGAAAGAAACAGTCGCAGGAGTTGAAATCTCGTTGATCGAAATGGAGAAGCATCTTGCGTAACGCCGTCGCGACCAGGTTTTCCCCTTTGAGTCGACGGGTTAGCCGTTGGAGCCGTGATCGGCGACTCCAAACGGCAACCATCCATCTCCTCCGACTCGCGCCTAGAGTTGCAGCGCGGCCGCCGTCCTCGTCAGGAGATGCGCCTCGTTCCGCGGCAGCAACCGGATCGCGCCCAGCACCTGCTCCTTCGCCTGATGCACGTCGATGAACGCGCCCTCGCGCACCATGTCGCTGGCGAGCGCCATCAACGCCAGGCTGTGCACCACTAGACGGCGGTTCGTGCGGCAGCTCCGCTCCAATGCACGGAACACGTCGGGCTCGGGCACGGCGCTATAGCCGTCGCATTCGTCAACGCACACGCGAAGCCCCGTGGCCCACGTCTTGAGGCGACGGTGCTCTCCATACGTCGTGAANNTAACGCGCAGTCGCATCGTGTGCGCGTCGTCGCTGATGATCTGGACGACGCGGTCAATGCGCGCCGTCCCCTCGACGGGGTGGTTGATGGCGAGGGCGCCGAAGTCGGCCAACGTGAGACGCTGAGTCATAAATGCTCCCGAAAGAGAAAGGGCCGGCCATCCCGATGATGACAGGCCCTTCCTCCTGCGCGCGCGACGCGTGTGCCGCGCTGCGATCCCGCGCTGTTACTCGCTCAGGTCGCTCGCCGACAGATCGTCAGGCGTGACCGTGACGTGCGTTGCGCCTTCTCCGTGCGCGCGATTCATCACGATGCGCCGCGCAGCAGTCTCGATGATGCGCCGAGCGTCGGCGACGGTCCCTCGATGCGTGCTCGCCAGCCGCGCGGCCACCGCGAGCGTTGCCTCCGGCACCTCGAGCGCGTCGGGCAGCGAGCTCGCGGCGAAGCCCAGCCGCGCGTGGAACTTACGCGGGGCAAAAATCGGGCGAAGCAATTCCACCATGAGCGCGATCGACGGTCGATCCGGGAGTTGCACGCGGTCGCCGAGTTGGTCGCACAGTGCTGGCAGCACTCCGCGCCCCGAGTGCCACGCACGAAGATTCACCTCGTCGTCCGTACAGCAGACAAAGAACGCTGGCGATTGCGGCCACAGCGTCGCCGGCATCGACGTGGGCACGCCGTGCGCGAGCAGGTGGGCGAGGACACGCTGGGCGCCGAGACGCTGCGTGCGTTGCCAGTCGTAGTCGAACTCCTCGCGGTTGAGCAGCGCGTCGCAACCACCGATCACCACGATCGATCCGGCCGCGGTGGGCAAGTGCAACGGGAAGTCGATCGACTCCGAGTTTGCGAGCAGCGCGTTCGCCCCGCTCACCGCATCGGTGTGGCCCCCAATGCCCGCTACGTCGACGAACACGAGCGCGGAATCGGTCGCGCGCGCGAGCGTGCGCAGCACGGTCCGCCGTGCTTCTGTGGAGCCGCCAGAAAAGAGGATGGCCGATGGCGGCACTTCGGTGCCGAGCAGCGCGGCCTTGCCGACCAGTAACGAAACGAGGCCGGGCCGCTCGGGGAGCAGCCGTGTCATGGCGGACGTTGCACGATCTGCGCGTTCGCGTACGCTCGTCGTTCGGCCCACCGCTGGCACCGGTCGCGGGGATGATGTGCGCTCGAGAATGATGTGTGCCGTCGGTTTTGCGAGTGCTGCGTCGATGAGGATCTGGTCGGCGTAGTCCTCGATCACTCTGACGTCTCCAAGGGTCGCGCCGAACACGCGCACCAAGAACGTCCGCATGTCTTCGATGTGTGGACCATACAATACGTCCGTCACCAGGCGCAGCGAATCGCGATCGGCGAGCGCTGCCTCGATCAGCGTGCCCGGAAGGATGCTCCGCAGGACGTGCGCCGTAAACGCGTTCGCTTCAGTGAAGGAGCTGAAGTGATGAAAGATGCTGGGGCCCAGCAGCGTCCGGAGGTCAGCAATCACGGTGCTGAGGCGCGACGGATGGATGTACGGACCGAACGTCGCGAGGAGCCACACGATGTCACGATCCGCTACACCCGTGGCTTTCGTCGCCTGCCGACGGTGCTGCTCAAACGCGACGGCGACGGGAGTTCCCGTGCCGAATACGCCGGCGAACGACGCGGAACATGCCAAGACCATGGCCGCGATGGCGTCGCGCGGTGCCGTGCGTTTCGCTCCACGACGGTACGCGAGAAAGCGAGCGGCGAGCACAATCCCCGCCACCGATGGTGCCACGCGAAGCGCGGACGCCCACTCGAAGTCGGACGCCTGCATGTCGGTGGGTTCTGCGATCGGTCGATCCGTCGCTGGCGACTGCAACAGCCGCTTCGCGAGATGGATTGTCGATATCGGTGGGCCCGCGTCGTCTCTCGGAAATATGAGGTGATCGAGTGCCGCGTTGCACGGTGGGAGCGTGCCGTCCGTTGCTACAGCGTTCGTGCGCGTGTCGGGCCAAGGAATCTCGACCACGAGGTCCAGCGGGGAGCAGGCAGGCATTGGCGTGAATCCTCAAAGAGGTTTCACGGCGAATGCGCGCGCGATAGTCGCAGGCCACGTCGGATTACTGATGTTAGAGCCAACAACCGAGTGGCGCCCAGCGCGCATTCGCGTGGGAGCACACTTTAGTCAGATAGCGAAGCTCGTTTGCACTTGTCTCGTATGCTCGCGGCGAAAACGTGGTTGACAGTCATTCGCCTTCGGCAGTTGAAGTTGGTTCCGGAAGCTGATGCCACGCAGCGTAGCGGCCGTGTGTCTGTGCAAGCTGCCGCGCTTCAGCTGGAGCGTATCGCCGAATCGCTTGGATGGAATACAACGCGTAGTAGTCCGACGACGCGTAGCGCTGGGCTTGGCCATTCGACCTCTCAAACACCTCGTCGCCGACTTCCATCCAAGCATGAACAAGCGTTCGGCCCGCATCCGGACCATTAGTAGGAACCGCGGTCCCATGAACGACGGAAATCGTTCGATGCAGGCCAAGGCGATCGTAGATATTCCTGACCTCATGTGCGTTGGGCGTACCGCTCTCGACGGATTCCTTCACGAACTGCAACTCCTCAGCAGACCGAAGTGACGCCTCGAAGCAGTCACCATATACCCGCGGCCGTGGGCTCGTCATCAGATCAATGTCTTGCTCTCGCCGATGCGCAGCAACTCTAGAACGGACTGATGCAGGTCGCATCGATGACGGGGACCGTCACTTTCGCGCCCGCAGTAGTGGTGCGGGAGTCGTTGGCGGTGTACACGCCGACTACCACGACGCGCCCGCCAATGTGAATCGCCTCCTTGTTGAACCACTTCGTCGTGCCGGAACTCCTGATCTCGGCGAACGCGCTCGCCACCTGCACGATCCCGTTGCCGGTTCTATCCGCCGCGTCTTCAGTGAACTCTGCTAGAGTCCCCGTGCCGCCTTTCAGTTTGTGACTCGGCTGAATCAGCGCGAGAAATCCCTCGTCGTACGTCGTCGCATCCTGCGCCGCGACGAGCTCAAGGCATGAGGTCAGCACGGCCATGTTTCCTTTTCGAATTTCTGCGCGCCTTGCGTCGGCCGCCGCGCGCATCGTTTCCGCCGCCGCGGCGCGATTCTTGTCTTCTTGCGCTCGTCTTTCGTCCGCGAGCGCGCGAGCCTGCGCGTCACGTTCGAGCTGCGCACCGATTGCGGCTTGCCGGTTCTTCTCCGTGAACGCCGAAGTCATACCGCTCTCTTGTGTTGCGATGACCTCGCGACCGGCGCTCGCGAGGAGTTGCTCTCCACCGTCAAAGAATAAAGCGAAGAGCGCCGACCAATTGGGCCCGCTAGAAAGGAACCCGCCGAGACTCGGGTCGAAGACTCCTTCGTATTGTCCGACAACGTTGCGTATGGTCGCGGAATCCACACTGACGTCGCGTAGGTCCACAAGATTCCCTGCAGCGTCGACGCGTCGCCCAGGCGGAGAGCACCGAGTGCCAAGGCCGCGCAGCGATGACCCGCATGCAGCAGCTGTGCCAATTTGCGCGAAGGCTTGCCGAATGGCGTCAAACCCGCTCGCCGAAGCGTCAAAGAACATCAACAAGTCGCTGTCACGCAGTTCATATGCGCACCTATTGATCAGATCGACCTTTGATCGTGCGTCAGCGATTTGGGTTACGCGCGGTTGTACCCAACGAGCGATGACCTCATCACGAGTGTCAAAGCGCACGCCATCGACCGACCGGCTGCCTCCGTTGTTCTCCGCGTGAAGTTCGAGGGCCTGCTTGGCGAGTTGGGAATACCGGCGCACGGTTTCATTCTTCCAGAGACGCTGGCAATATCCGGCTGAGGGTGGTGGACCCAGTACAAACGACACCGCTTGGGGCGGTTCGGCCGCCGACTTACGCACCACTTCGGCAGCTCTAACTGTATTTGTCACCGCCGCAGAGGGCGGCTGGGACGCCGAAACTGGTTGCGGTTGATCTGCTCGTTCCGCTGATGGGCAGCCCGAGATCAGTCCCTGCGGCACCTTCGTGCACCAGTTGAACCACCACACGTCCGTCGGTCCGATCGCGTGCTCGCGCAGTTGCCACGTGGCTCCGACCAGCTCGAGCACCGCGCCGACGGCCATACCGTCCATGTGATCAGCGTCGCCACCGAAAATTTTCTTGGCGTCAAATGCAGTCCCATCCTTATGACGAGGTTCAACTTCGACGAATGCCCATGAGGGGGAGACGCGAATCGTCTTCACCACAAATTGGATTTCGGTCCCGAACGTCTTTTCCATTTCCGGGCGGAGCCCGTCGAGTACCGCTTTGCGCAGCGGAGAGCCGGAGATTGGCTCCGAAAGGCCGGCCTGCGCAGAGATGCGCGTTCCGGAGAGTAAGCCGACTGCAAGAACCCAAGCGAGTAGTCCTCTTCCCGTCAGCATGACTGGCTCCCATTGAGTACGCCTGTCCGACCCCGCCTGCCACGGAAAAGTAGTGATCCGTGGTCGGCGTAAATGTACGACCGAACGCCGTGAGCGTCAGCGTCGTGCTCGGGCGGCGCGCACGTCGATCGCGCGTAGACCGTGCGCATTGCACCACTTCACCCCATCGGCGTCCATCCGAATCGGCGTAGACGGCTCGCGCGTTGAATGGTACTTGAGTTGGGTAGACTTGATGCGTAGCCTGCAGTCCACCAAGCTCAATGCCATCAGGATTGAGCTCCGTTCCAAGCCTGAAGCTGCGCTGCGTGAGGAGCCGATGTCAGAAATTCCAACGCCACCGGAAGCGTTCGATGGAACGCTTCGTGAATTGCACGCCGGATGGGTCGAGAAAGTCTTGCTCAGGTCTGACGGCGTCGAAGAATTCCACCATCGTTTAGTCGACTATTTGCAGGCCGAGGACCCGCTCTTCCTCGTCCGCATGGTGCGGGGAACTGAGCGCGGAGTAACTGTCCGCACGACCGACGGTCAACGGCTGTGCGCTACGGACAATGCGCCGTCCTGGTGGATCCACCGAGAGTTATTCGCAGGGCGGCTCCCCGATCGGCCGGCGTTCGATGCGTTTGTCGAGGCGATCCCGTCGCATATGTTCCGGATCCCGAAGGGCGACAACATCAGCACCGCTGGGTGGCATGTCGCGCACATTTTCGACGCCAAGAATGGGGACGTATCCTTCGCCGCATGGGATCGCGCTGAGCTCGTGCGGCGAATGGTCCGGAACATCCATCCCTGCAATTACTTCTTTGTGCCGAAGCAGGAGTGGCGGCGATACGGTGGTGACCCGTCTGTGATCGCGTTCTTCTATGACGAGTTTTCGTCGAAGTATCGCGCGATCTGGCCGGAGTTTCTCACGCTCGCAGTCGGTGCACCGCACCACAAACTCGGCGATGCCGGCGCGCATCGAATCGTCTACTCCACAGCATCAACCAAGCAACCGGCGACAATGATGACTCCGCCGATGAGCGACGGAGTCGAGGTGCTCGCCGCGTCTTACTCGTTCTCTCGGCTGTGCTTCAAAGCGAACGTGATCGAGCCGCTGACGATGTCGGATCGATTCGGCATCGTCACTCCAATGGGAACCTTCGTGTTCAGCAAGAAGGAGTTCTATGAGGAGTTCCCGGGTGTCGTGGCGTCAGCGAGCTATCGCGTGAGCGGGCAGTACCACTTCCCGAAGCCGCCCGCGCGCGCGATGCGGTTCGTCGTCGACGGAAACGACAACACTGATTCGCATTGAGATTGGTCGTCCGATCGCGACCGTTTGCGCCACGCCAATGCTGCGAGCGTCCGTTCAATCTACATTCTCGATCGCAATATCCTTGCCGGCATCTTTACCCGTTGGCACCAATACGAGCAGTGCGTAGTCGTAGTGAAAGGCCGACTTCATCGCGCGGAGTTTCTGACGGTCGCACTCCAGCAACGCGGTGGTTGCCGATCTCTTCTTGATTTCACACACGACGAGATTCGCTTGGTCATCGCCGCGACGATGCACGACGAGATCTGGCAGCACCAACGCCTCGTCGCTCTCGCTGCACGCGCCGGTCCATGTTACTCTCTTGGGGTCAAGACCTCGGCGATTGTATTCGAAATCCACGTCGTGAGACGGGAACACTCCCACGAGGTATTGCTGAAGCTTGGCCGCAATCGTTCGCTCGCCAACATCATATTCGAGGAGCAGCGCGTCATTGAGCTGCAACGCCTCGGTCGCAACTCTGAATCGCTCCATGATTGTTGATGCGTCCATACCCAAAGTGTGACTCGGAATGAGTGACCTTCTCCCCGCCGGCTGCGATTTGCTAGCTTTGCGCGAACATGTGCGCGATTTCATCGAACATGCGTCGGCGCCCCAACCTGACGGAAGTCATGTCTACATGCCTAAGTCTGCTGTGGCAGCAATACACGCGTTCGCCGACAACCCGACCGCACCAAACGCTGAAGTTCTTCTCGCCGAAGTTACGTCATTTCAATCGACGGCACGCAAGTGTACGCCCGCCGGCTTGTCGCTCATAGCTCTTCGGGAGGCCGTGATGCGAGCGGCGCTGACCGGCGCATATCAACTGCAAGATTCCATCATTGCGGCAATCGATGCAGATCGCCACGCGCGACGATATCGCATGCAGTGCGAGTTCATTTATTCGTTCATGCATCTGGCTGGTCGCGTTGCTTACGAAGAAGGCGGCAACGGCCTCCACGCGATGGTTTCGCAGGCATTAGCTGACGCCATCCCTCGGCCGTTCGTGCTCACTATCGTGGACCATTGGCCGGATCACATGAAGGAAGGCATCATCAATGAGTTCAGTACCAATCAAGTCGCAGCTGAACGAGAATACGGCGAGTGCGGCTTCCACCTTTATCCGCCCGGTGGGTCCCTCGCTCCGCCGCCTCACGAGGTAGTTGATCAGTTTTCCGACCACATCGCCGAAATCATCGGCTCCCGTGACGACGCGAGCATGTCTCAGATTCGGGCCGTCACGATAGCGTGTTGGGACGCTTCGAATCTCCCAAGCTCGGTCAACGAGCTTCAGGCGCACTCGATCGCGAGCGGCTCCGCCTCAAGTCAACCAAACACTGGCGGCGAACGCTTCACCGAGAACGACACGCGCAAATTCGTGGGCGCCATCGCGGCGATGCTGGCAATGCAACTCGTCGTCACGGGACGTACTTCCATCGACCTTGCCGATGGCGCGGTGAACCCTCGCGCACTTGGGTACATCTACGGGTTTATCGACGCTACACTTTACGCGCGCGGACAGGACATTTCGGATCTGGAGTTCGGTTTGCCGATCGTCGTTGACGTATTGCGCCGACTCGTTGGGGGCAAAGAGGAGCAGTACGCGCGTTTCCTCCTCGACAACAGCCGGACAGACACCGCCGTCCAAGCCGGGATGCAAGAAGGCCGTCAGCAATACATTGACTTCACGAACAAAAAATTGACGACGCCTATGGGCCTCGCGAGAGCGGTGATCGAAGCGGAGTGAGCTGACGGCGAGAATCCAAGAACTAGCGCCGCGGTAGGTTGAGGTGAATGCACATTTTCGTGAGGGCAGCTGCGTCGTAGAGCGCCGCATCCACCGTGAGATTCTTCCGCAGCTCGTGCAATGACCGGCGCCATTTCATCAGCCACGGATTTTGTTTTGCACTCAATGCGGCAGCGTAGAGCTTCCGATGCTCATACGCGATGAGGTCGGCTGCGCAAAACGCGGTGTATGGCTCGCCAGTCGCTTGGTCGATTTTCGGCAAAAAGGTTGGCTCGAAATCCCATTCTTTCTTAACGAACTCCCTGAACGCATCCTGGCCCGTGTCGCCTTGTTCGACGAACGCGTGGAATCTGTCGCTCTTCGGTCGGTCGCTGTTGCGGTACCCCCAGTCGATTGTCAGTCCCAAACTTCCCGCTTGTGTGATGGCATAGACGCCCTTCATGCGCTCCGTGAGTCGATAGCGCTGGTTCACCTTTCGATAATCGTCGACGATCGTGGCGCGGACAAAAACGCGGTCGATCCATGGACTCGTGGTTTTCACCAGTTCGGCGAGGAATCCGGCGCGGCGTGGCTCGTCGCCTTTCCATGACGCAAACTCGCCGTTCGAATGCGCGTAGTCCCTCATGTGCAGCGAGGTGACGCCGTACTCGCGGAGGACTTTCATAAATCGGCGGTCGAACGCGTTCCAACGGACTGCGCTCGACATTACTCCGACGGCCACAACGATTGGTCCCTGCGTCTGCTCGCCTGACGTATCGAACCATGCGGAGAAGACGGCCATATCACATCCCGGTGCTGAAGTGCGACCAACCGATGCTGGCGAGAATCGCTCGCCGACTGCTAAAACCAAGCGCGCTCATGGCGCGTCCGACGACGTCTAACGGTGTTGATATGCGGCGGGAATAACGCACATGCCGATGATCGTCGGCATCAATTCAAGCTTGTACACGTCGACGGTGCTGTTCTCGATGACTATCTCAGCTACGGCGCCCGGGTGGAGACGTGCAGCCAGTACAACGCCATCAGGAGAATGCGGTCCGCGCCGTGCAGCGGCATATCCCAGCGCGAGTTCGCTCCCGCGCGCGAATGACACCCCGCCCCCCTGACACTTGGGACGGAATCCTCCCTCTAGGATCGAGTTGAGATTGCACAGAGCGGTGCCGTGAAAGACAACGAGTTGGTCGTCTTCAAGATCGCTCGGGAAAACGCGATATCCGTTTTCCGATGTCGGATTGAGGAACGGGTAATCAACCATGCATGGGGAACTTATTAGCAGCCGGCGACCGCCGCCAACTTATAGAGAATGGCGAGAACGATGCCTGCATTCTCCGGCGCGCAGTGGGCCGGTCGAGCTTGTCCGTGCGCGAATGTATTGCGGAGGTTCAATCCGGTCTGCGATGTCATCGTCCGCTCGATATGCCATGCAAAGTCTTCACCGAGATGATCGCGCACGGTGGTCCCATCAGACAGCGTACGCGCCAGCATCGAACCCAGCGGTTCGTCGTCCGTCCGGGATGTTCCATCACCGACGTCACGCTTGAACTCGGTGGCGTGAAGGCCGCGTGAACGAAGATGCTGCCGGAGAACATCTTCGACGCGCGGCACCAGGATGTGGCACGACGATATAAAATCCCCGGCGATGAGCCGCTCGCACCCGTGATGGATGAGCGTGGAGGTGCCCCCATCCAGCATCAACGGTGCGAGCGGAGCCATGAGATGATCAGCGGTCAGGCCGACCTTCGTCGCAGCCGCGATGATCGTCGCGCTCATCGCTTGACCAGCGAACTTTGCGCCCAGCAGGGCGTGCTGTTCGATTGCGAGCGCAAGATTCTTTTCTTCGCCGCTACTTTCGCCAACGACCTTCCCGCCGCCAATAATCGTCGTGCCAAGCATCATTCTAAGCGGTGTCTCGTCGGCGATGCTCTCGACGGCTTCCGCAAGGCTGGCTCGCGTCGGAATCGGCATGGCGACTTCGGAAAATAATCCTGCTACCGTTTCCTCTGGCGTGTTTCGGATCCGCACGAGCTGATCAGCGGGGAAGTGGACCGACACTGAGACCCCTTTGAACTCATTGCTCTGGATCGCGTGCTCGATAGCCGCTCGCTCCTCGTGCATCAACTCGTCGATCTCCGCAGTCGAGAAGTATTGCCGCTGTTCCTCGGCAAGACTTCGCGCGGCGCGAAAAAAACTCTGGCTGAGCATGCCGTTGCCGGTGGCTTTGTGTAGCTCCGCTCTGCGCAGGATGGCTGCGAACTGATCGCGAATTTTGTCTTTGTGCGCGTCCTTATCACCCCAGTGCATTCGGAGTTCGTAGCGGGCTTCTGCGACGAGGTGCGCAAACGTGTCGGTCAGCGGTTCTCCGGCATAGTATGCCGCAGCGTCGGCGAGAAGTGCGAACGCGCGATCGCGAATCCCCGCGTCGGCCGCTGAAGCCGGCAACGCGGTCAGGCTTCGCAGATACGGAGCGACCCAGCGGTGGCGCCAGAATGCCGCGCGGTCTGCACTGCTACCCGGAAATGTTCGCACGTCGACAGCGAGCTGCAGCAACCACGCGGCCCACTCCGCGGGCTCGTGCCCTCGGAGAACGCCTGCTCGCGATACCATCGAACCGATCGCCACAAGCGCGTTCTCGACAAAGAGGGCGGCATTGCCCTCGCTATCCGAGAGTGCCGCATCTCGAGTTTCATCCGAATAGCGTTGCCATAGAAGCAGCATCTCCCGCTGGCGTTCGATCCATGCCTTTCCAGTGTGAGGCATGCGATCGAGCGCAAATCCGAGATAGTGCAGGTGAAGAACGAGGTCTTGAGTCTCGCCGGCCCGTTCCAACGCGTAGTCGGCAGTTGCGGGAGTGACCCCGAAGCTCGCGGCAAACTTCTCGTACGATTCGCCCGCGTAGTGCCCGCCGTCTGCGCCGGGGACCGGAGAGAAACGCAGCAGTGCCATCTCCCACCATACAAGATCCAAGTCATCGGTATTGCCGGAGTCCTTCACCCGCTCGATCACCCCCTGCACAACGGCACGCTTCGCGAAGCAGTGCCGCGCGTCGGCAGGCATCGAGACAGGCTCGTCGTATGCCGGGCCGATGAGAAGTATCGCTCTAGTCATTCACCACCCTGATGAAACCTCGCCTTCGACAGCGGGTGATTCGGACTGGGCCGTTCTTCATTCTGCGCGTGTACCCAGCGCCCGAGTCGCTGCACCATCGCAGTTGGCAGACTGATGTAGTTGAATCTCGGCGTGAGTGTATCATCTCGATGACTGAAGACGACGCACCGCCGATGTCGTCCGTCTTGGCGCACAAAGATTCGCACGCTCGCACTGATCGATCCCACGCGCACCGCGATTTTCCGACCGCCTTTCTCCTGCGCGAAATCGTATAGCCGCCACTTCACGCCGTCCGAATCGGTGTACACGGCGCGCTCCTCTGTGATTTCGACGGAGCCATAGTTGATCCTTCGAGCTGCGCGCATTGCCATCGGTGCGAGGCCGTCTTGCTCACTCTAAAGGTTCGGGATATGTTCGGGTATAAATAATGTCGCGTTTTGTTCGAAACGCAAGCACCAGATACCCGCAGCCGAACGGCGAGATCATCAATGGGAAAACGTGAAGAACTCGGTGCGCGCATCAGAGACGCGGTCGACAAGCACTCGAATAACGGGTCGTACAGCGAGATGTCGCAGGCATTCTTCGGAATGGACGTCGCGGCGCACGAGCACGTCGAGCCGTACACTGCCGGCGTGGTCCAGGGCTGGATGTACGGGGCGATTCTTCCAAGCCTCGAGACGCTCCGCGCGATCGCGAAGACCGCGCACTTCGACGGGACATCGGTTGGACTCAGCTGGCTCGTATTTGGCGCTGACTATGCGAAGCACGCTGTCGAGGAGGACGAGTTTCTGCGCTTCTACGATGCCGAACGAAAGTTGATGAGGCGCTGATCTGTGCCGAAGAACGCCCTCCGCTATCGAATGCTAGGGGCGCGTCATGGAGT
>PMYN01000008.1 GCA_003171215.1 Gemmatimonadota bacterium
GTGTCTCGAGCGCCGAGAGCGTGCGCATCAGCGGTTCCGGCGGTTCCAGGCCGCGCACGTCGAGCACGATTGCCGGGCGCGCGCTCGCGGCGGTTTCCGCCGCCGGCAGCCAGAACCATACGGACCAGTCGTCGGGAGCATGCGCGAAGGACTCGTGGTGGAAGCCGCGCTTCCCGAGGGCATTGTACAGCGGCACCGGCTCGAAGATGGCACGGAGGAGCAGCACTTCGTTTTCCTGCAACGCGCCGACGGCCGCCATGATTCGCGAGAATGGCTCGCGCCCGTTGCGCAGGTCGTCGCGTGCATCCAGTTCGACAACCGGCGCATGCGCAGGATGGCCGACGTGCGCGGCCGAATCGAGTGTGGTCATAGTGATCGGTTTCCGAAGGAGACACGAACGAGCTGGCTCNNGGCAACGCCGCGGCGATGCCGGCCGCCAGCAGGACGACCGCGGCCGTCATTACGGCGAGTTGGATGTGTGCGACGCGCGCCGAGAACGTATCGGCCACCGTGGGTACTGCGCCCTTGCCCATGCGAGTGCGGTACCGCACGGTCCACGCCAGCAGCGGCACGATCTTGTACAAGAATCCCGTTACGAAAAGGACAATGCCGCCAAGCAGACCGATCGTGACGTAGGCGGTAGCGAGCCGCGGGTGAGCGACGTGGTCCGCCAGAACGAACGGGCCCAGTGCCGCGCTCGCTGTGAGAAACCCNNGCGGTAGAATGCAGACGCCTGCCACAGGAAGCAGCCGACACCGGCCTCGAGCAGGGCGATACCGGTCCATGCCGCGGCGGAGAGATCCGTCAACAGCCCTGCTGCGAGCGCCAGCACACCGGCGGCGAGCAGGAGCAGCGACCGTTTCGTCCAGCGGGTGTCGGCGCCGTGCGAGAGCAGGAACATCGGCAACAGGCGATGCGAGACTCCCACCATCATGATCAGCGCCCAGCCGACGAGCGCGATGTGAAGATGCGTCGACATAACCCGGATTCGTGCCGCCGCGATGAAGCCCGTGTGCAGATTGTGCAGCAGCACCACGCCGAGTACGAGCGTCGATGCCAGGAACGAGATCGCGAGCGCGATCGCCGCCCACGTCACGTCTCTCGATCGCGCCCGCGGCAGCGTTGCCGCCACGTTGCCGACCGTGAGCACCACGCCGGTGGCGACCAGCACCACTCCCGCGTGATTCAGCAACGTCGAGCTCGCCGCTACGCCCGCGGCGAACAGTCCTGCACCGGGCGTGAACGTCCAGAATGCCACCTGTGCAATGCGCGACGACCGAATCGGCGATCCGAGCGCAACCGGCAGCAGTTGACAGAGCGCACCGAAGATGGTCGTCGTCAGCCAGCCGAGCGTGAAGAGATGGGTGACGCCGGCGACGTGCGGAGACGGAAACGCGCCCATCGCGAGTTCCGGCGCGATCCACACGAGTCCGATCGCGCCGGCGATCAGGTACAGTGTCGCCGCGACGAAATGTTCGGTGGCGAGGCCGATCGCGCTTGGCGCCGGTGTGAGGGAGGTCACGCGTGCGATTCCGCCGCGGTGTGGTGCCATCCGAGTGCGTCGGCTATCGCGCCCGCGATGTGATCGAACGCGACCCCCGACGCGCTGTCCGGCCGTGCCACCATCGTCGGCACGCCGGCATCGCCTTCGCCGACGATCTGTTCGTCGAACGGCACCTCGCCCAGAAACGACACGCCAAGCTCGCTCGCGACGGCGCGGCCGGCGCCACGCCCGAACGGCCCGCTCATGTTCTCGACCACACCGAGCACCGGGACCTCGAGCGCGCGAAACATTTGTGCCGCCTTGCGCGCCTCGGCGGCGGCCACCCGCGGTGGTTGCGTCACGATCACCGCGCCCGAAAGCTCGACGGCCTGCGCGAGACTCAACGGAACGTCGCCCGTCCCCGGCGGGAGATCGACGATCAACAGGTCGAGATCAGGCCACTCCACGCCTCGCGCAAACTGCTTGACTGCTTTCGACACCATCGGCCCACGCCAGATGGCCGGCGATCCCTCGCCGAGAAAGAACCCGAAACTGATCATCGGCAAGCCGTGGGCCACGAGCGGCTGAATGGTCTTCTTCGGCGACATCCGCACGCGAATGGCGCCGTCCTCTATTCCCAACAAGATCGGAAGGCTGGGTCCGTAAATGTCCGCGTCGAGGAGTGCCGTGCGAAGGCCGTCGCGCGCCAGCGCGAGCGCGAGNNGCCCACGGCGATGACGTGGCGCACGGAGGCGAGCCGCACTCGGTCGGCCCATGGATCCGGCGTGCCGCGGGCTGTCGATGGAGCCGGCGCCGGCGCCGGTGCGACGATCTCGATCGTCACAGTCGTCGCGCCGAGCGGGCGCAATGCGTCACCGATCGCTTCCTGAAGGCGGGCGGGAAGCGTCTCGTCTCGCGAACGAACGCCGAGCTGCACTTTCACGCGTCCATCGCACACGCTCACGTGGCGTACCATTCCGAACGACACGAGGTCGCGCGTGAGGCCGGGATAGGCGACATGCCGGAGGGCGTCGGTGACGACGTCAACGGTCAAGGATGTCATGGCCGAACGATCGCCGCGATACCCTCCGAAAGGTGTGACGGATGTCTCAGCCCGGCCCGCCGGCCGCGAAGCGATCCGGCTACGGCGCCCGGTCGCCGCCGGCGGGGAGGAGCGCACGCAATCGCGGGAG
>PMYN01000077.1 GCA_003171215.1 Gemmatimonadota bacterium
TCGCGCTGTCGCGCTCGACGTAGTAGTTGTTCGACCGGTGTTCGGCCAGGTGCCACGGCGTCGCGTTGAAATAGCTGCGCGTGAGCCCGAGCGGCGTGAAGATGTTTTTCTGCACGTACGCTTCCCACGGATCGCCCGACAGCGCCTGCACGATGCGCGCCAGGTAGATGAACCCGGGGTTCGAGTAGCTGTATCGCGTGCCCGGCTTGAACTCGACTTCCTGGTACGGCATCATCGCGACGAGCTGCTCCCACGTCGTCGGCTCGAACGGCTCCCACGGCCGGCCTTTCGTCCAGGGCCACGTCCCGTTCTGCAGTCCCGACGCGTGGGAGAGCAGCATCTGCACGGTCACGGAGTCCATCGATCCCCACGCATCGTGCACGCGATGCAACTCCGGGATGTAATCGGTCACGCGCGCGTCGAGCGAGAGGCGGTGGCGCTCGACCATCTGCATGACGGCGATGGCGGTGAGCGTCTTGGTGATCGAGCCCCAGTGGAAGATGGTGTTCGTGTCGACGCGCTGGCCGAGGGCGCGGTCGGCGAAGCCCGTCTCATGGCGCGCGAGCACGCGGCCGTCGCGCATGACGAGGGTGGCGGCGCCGACGATGGAGTCGGCGTGGACGTAGGCGTCGAAGGCCGACAGATACGACGGCCATTCGGCGGGTGGCGCGGCTTGCGAGGCGGCGGTGGGCGCGGCACGTTGGCCGGCCGATGTGGCCGGAAGGAGGGCCGAGGCGGCGGTCGCGAACAACGCGACACGAAGGGACCGAATCACGCGGCGTCCTCATTGCGAAGTGAGCCAGACACAATGCCAGCCTTGGGTTGCCTCGCGCCCAAGCGCGCTGTTGCGGACTCTATCATAGTTGCGGGCAACGAGCGGAGCGAGTACTCCGGCCTGGTCGGCACGGTTCGCCGCCTCGGTGTTCGGCGCGACCCGGGAATTCTCTGGCGAATTGCCGACACCGTGATTCAATTCAGTCCGCGCTCGAATCGCTCGCCCTTATTCGCCTGTGCGGCCCACGCGCTGGCGTTCATCCTCAGAAATCAAATGACCCGATTCAAGAACAAGATCCTCTTCGTCGGCTACGGCGCCGTGGCCGAATGCACGCTGCCGATCCTCTTCAAGCACCTCAAGGTTGCGCCCGAGAACGTCACCGTGATGGACTTCGAGGACCGTTCGGAGAAACTGAAGAAGTGGACCGCGAAGGGCGTCCGGTTCGTCCGCGACCGCGTCACGGTGAAGAACATGGGAGCGCTCCTCGGCGCGTACGTCGGGGCGGGCGACGTCATCATCGATCTCGCGTGGAACATCGATGCGTGCGAGATCCTCGACTGGTGTCACCGCAACGGTGTGCTCTACGTGAACACGTCGACCGAGCTGTGGGACCCATACGCCGCCGGCCCAAAGCAGCACCCCACTGAGAAGACGCTTTACTGGCGGCACATGAACGTTCGCCGCCTGATCGCGAAGTGGAAGACGAAGGGCCCGACGGCGGTTCTCGAGCACGGCGCGAACCCCGGCCTGATCTCGCACTTTACGAAACAGGGGCTCATCGACATCGGCAACAGCCTGATCGCGGACAAGATGCTGACCGCGCGGAAAGCCGCCGACGTCGCCGAGCTCATTGGGACACAGCAGTTCAACCTCCTCGCGCAAGCGCTCGGCGTGAAGGTGATTCACTGCTCCGAGCGCGATACTCAGATCTCGAACAAGCCCAAGCAGGTCGACGAGTTCGTCAATACCTGGAGCATCGAGGGATTTCGAGAGGAGGGCCAGACGACCGCCGAGCTGGGCTGGGGCACACATGAGAAGTGGCTGCCGCCATACGCCTACAAGCACAAGGAAGGCCCGAAGAACCAGATCTGCCTGGCACGAATGGGCATGAACACCTGGGTCCGCACCTGGGTGCCGAACTATTCGGTGCAGGGCATGGTCGTCCGCCACGGCGAAGCGTTCACGATCTCGGACAAGCTCACCGTCTGGAAGAAGGGCAAGGCGGTCTACCGTCCGACGGTGCACTATGCGTATTGCCCGAGCGATGTTGCGATCGCGTCACTCAACGAGATGCGCGGGTACGATTACCGTCTCGTCGAGAACCAGCGCATCATGAACGACGAGATCACCGGCGGATCCGACATCCTCGGCGCGCTCTTGATGGGCCATCCGTACAAGTCCTGGTGGACCGGCAGCGACCTCAGCATCGAAGAGTCGCGCCGTCTGGTGCCCCACCAGAACGCCACGACGATGCAGGTTGCGATCTCCGTCGTTGCCGCCACCGTCTGGATGATTCAGAACCCGTCGATGGGCGTCGTCATTCCGGACGACCTGCCGCATGAGTTCGTGCTCGGCATCGCGAAGCCGTACCTCGGGAACTTCATCTCGACGCCCTCCGACTGGACTCCGCTCAAGAACTACAAGAACATTTTCCCGGGCTACAACAAGCCGGCATTCGACCTCAAGGACCCGTGGCAGTTCAAGAACTTTCTCGTCAAGGACGGCGAGTGATCTCGAAAGCCCGGCTGAAAAGGCTGGCCGAGGAGCACGGCACGCCGCTGTTGGTCATCGACCACGCCGAACTGCGGAAGAACTTCCGGACGTTCCGGAAGTACCTGCCTCGCGTGCAGCCCTATTTCGCGGTGAAGGCGGGGGCCGATCCGGCAGTCGTGCGCACGTTCTTCGAGCAAGGTTCGAGCTTCGACGTGGCGTCGATGCCCGAGTTCGAACTCGTGTACGAGAATATCAAGCGCATGCCGGTGCGCGAGCGCCAGCAGTGGATCTGGGACAAGATCATCTATGCCAACCCGGTCAAGCCGGTCGAGACGCTCGCGGAACTCGACAAATACAAGCCGCTGGTCACGTTCGACAACCTGGATGAGATCGAGAAGATCAAGCAGTACGCGCCGCACGCGGGGCTCGTGCTCCGCCTCAAGGTGTCCAATACCGGCGCGATGGTCGA
This sequence comes from Gemmatimonadota bacterium, assembly GCA_003171215.1. Classification (GTDB taxonomy): domain Bacteria; phylum Gemmatimonadota; class Gemmatimonadetes; order Gemmatimonadales; family Gemmatimonadaceae; genus Fen-1231. The sequence goes on from PMYN01000077.1 coordinate 2,958, forward strand.
GTTGTCTTCGAAATTCGGCGCGTCTCCCGGCGAGGCGGTGGACCTGATCCTCGAGGCCNNCTCACCGCGGACATCTACGCGGAAGCGAAGGCTCGTGGATACACGAAGATGAACCTGGTCGACATCGGCGGCGGCTTCCCGGCGCCGTACGATGCGACGGTTCGCCCGTTCCGGGAGCTCGCGAGAATCATCAACTCCGAGATCAAGCGGCTCTTTCCGAAGGAGATCGAGATCCTGGCCGAGCCCGGGCGCTTCTTCGTTGCGACCGCGGGCCACGCCGTTTCGAAGATCATCGGGAAGTCGGTGCGCGACGGCAAACCGTCGTACTACCTCAACGACGGCGTGTATCACACGTACTCGGGCCAGATCTTCGACCACTGCAAGTATCCGGTCAAGGCGTTCAAGCGTGGCAAGACGCGCCTGTCGGCGGTCTTTGGCCCGACGTGCGACGCCTTCGATGTCATCTCGATGGCTGAGGACCTTCCAGACCTCAAGCGCGATGAGTTCGTATACAGCGAGATGATCGGCGCGTACACCTATGCCTCGGCCACGACCTTCAACGGATTCTCACCGGCGACCGTGGTGCACGTGAACGAGTAGCGATGCGGGATGCGGGACCCGGCTCTGTCGCTCTCGCAGCATGGATCAGTTCAGGGAGACCACTCCCACAGGAAGAAGTCCTGTCCGAACCAGTGGTTCGTGAGCGTTGCGATGCGGCGGAAGCCGGCGCGCTCGAGAACCGACTGCGACTCTTTGTTGTCGACTCGCGAGTCGCACCAGATCTTGTGCGCGTGCCGGGAGGGTAGCGTTTTCGCCAGGGCTGCGAGCAACGAGGACCCGATGCCGCGGCCGCGCGCATGAGCGGCCGTCCCAAACCACGAGAGCCAGATCGTTCCGTCGTCGTAGCGGCTCACGCAGAAACCGATCAGCCCACTGCTGTCGCGAGCCACGAGCACGGCCTGCGGGTCCTCTGCGACCAGAGAGCGAAGTCCGTCCGCGGTGTACTTCGCCAACTCCGCTCGCCGGGCGCACTCGTTGTAGTAGGCGAGGGGTTGAATGGTGTCCCGCATCAGGGCCGCGAGGGCGTCGATTTCGTGCTCCGCGATCGGACCAATGGTTCGCATCGCCTCACTCCTTGCGTCTATCGGGTGACCGCCTCCCGAGACGAAGAGTGCACCGATCGCGGCCTGAATCAAGATCGCTGCCCGGCGGCACTCGATCAAATGACCGGCTGATCGTGACCGGTGGCTTCGGGCACGCGCAGCGGTGGGGCGTGGAGGACATTCACCCCGGCACGGATTCGGTCTAGTGCTTTTGAGCGATAGCCACCGCGACGACCTCACGGCATCCTTCTGTACCGCCGTATTCGCGCCATTTCGGGTCGCGACCCGGCGCTGGATGCGAGGCCAGAATGGGCGCGAGGCAAAAACGGAAGGTCGATTCGGCTGAGTGCACGGCACAGCCTCTGTGACCACGGAAGCTGCCGCGGCCCTCGCGGAGATCCGGCGCGAGGACGACGCCCTCGTCGCGGTGCTTTCGGGCGAGTGGCATTTGGAACGCCCCGCGCCGCGCTTCGCGCAGTTGATGGAGTCGGCGCTGTCCGTGGGTCCGACGGGCGCTCGGAAGGTGCGCGTCGTCAACGTCGACGCCTCCGCGCTCGGTATTTGGGACAGCAGCCTCCTGATCTTCCTGCGGCAATGCCAGGAATACTGCGAGGCCCATCAAATCGAGTTCGGGACTGTGGGCGTCCCCGAGCGTATTGCGAGCCTGCTCGCCCTCGCCCGCGTCGTGCCGGAGCGAGTCGTCGACCGCGAAGCACCTCGCCTCTCGCGCGTCGCGAGATTCGGGCTCGCCGGCCTCGCCGCGTGGGATGCGACCCAAGTCGCGGTCACGTTCATCGGCGAGGTGATCCAGCGCGGCGCCCTGTTGCTGCGCGGGCGCGTGCGCATGCGGTGGCGCGAGTTCTGGGTCGTCGTGCAGTCGAACAGCTCCGGCGCACTCCCCATCGTGACGCTGATCGCGCTGCTCGTCGGCGTGATCATCGCGTTCCTCGGCGTCGTCGTGCTCAAGCGCTTCGGCGCCGGCTACTACGTCTCGTACCTCGTCGGATACGGCATGCTGCGCGAGATGGGCGCGCTCATGACCGGCATCATCATCGCCGGTCGCACCGGCGCCGGATTCGCGGCCGAACTGGGCAGCATGAAGATCACGGAGGAGATCGACGCGCTGAGCACGCTTGGCATCTCGCCCATCGATCACCTCGTGCTGCCGCGCGTGCTCGGTCTCTTCGTGATGCTGCCGCTCCTCGTGATCTACGCCGACCTCGTCGGCATCGTCGGCGGGATGGGTGTCTCCTTCGCGATGCTCGACCTCACGCCGACGCAGTTCGTGAACGGAATGCTGACGGCGGTGCAACTCTCCGACACGATGCTCGGCCTGGGCAAGGCGGCGATCTACGGTGTGATCATCGGCATGGCAGGCTGCATGAAAGGGCTGCAGACCGGATCCGATGCCGGCGCGGTGGGCCGCTCCGCGACGTCCGCCGTCGTCATCGGTATCACGTTCATCATCCTCGCCAACGCCGTGGCCGACTGGCTCGCGGCGCTGCTGCAGCTATGATGCCCGCACCGTTCGCCGCGGAAGGTCCTGATGCGGTGCCGCCGATCGACGTGCGGCACCTGACCATGCGGTATGGGCCGTTCGTCGTGATGCGCGACCTCAATTTCGCGGTGAACCGCGGCGAGGTGTTCGTGATCATGGGTGGAAGCGGCAGCGGCAAGAGCACACTGCTCAAGCACCTGATAGGTCTCAAGCCGTCGGCCGAGGGAGTGATCCTGATCGACGGCGAGGATTTCGGCGCGGCCGACGCGGAGGAGCGCAAGACCGTGCTCCGGCGCATGGGTGTGCTCTTCCAGAACGGCGCGCTCTGGAGCGGGCTGACGCTGGCGGAGAACGTGGCGCTGCCGCTGACGGAATTCACCGCATTGGGCGCCGATGCCATCGGCGATGTGGTCCAGCTCAAGCTCGCGCTGGTCGGCCTGCGCGGGTTCGAGGACTTCTACCCGGCCGCGATCAGCGGAGGAATGCGCAAGCGGGCGGCGCTGGCGCGGGCGATCGCGCTAGATCCGGAGCTGTTGTTCTTCGACGAACCGTCGTCCGGCCTCGATCCCGTCAGCGCAAGCCGCCTCGACGACCTGATCCTCGAGATCAAGGCGAGTTTCGGCACGACCATCGTCGTGGTGAGCCACGACCTGGCCAGCATCTACAGGATCGCCGACCGCGCGCTCTTCCTCGACATCGAACAGAGGACCATGACCGCCCTGGGAAACCCCGCCGAGTTGCGCGACCACCCGCCGAACGACGCGGTCCACCGATTTCTTACCCGCAGCAGCGAAGGCGTCACGTGAGCATACGCGCGAATCCCACGTCCATCGGGTGGTTCCTGGTCGGCGCGATCGTCATCACCGTTGCCGGCACCGCCATGCTGGCGGGCAACTCGTGGTTCCGGAACAAGACGACATTCGTGAGCTATTTCCGGGAATCGGTGAACGGCCTCGAGGACGGCGCACCGGTGAAGTTCCAGGGTACGCCCGTCGGAAAGGTGACCAGGATGGTGATCCAGATCGACGAGCGTGACAAGACATTCCAGGTCCCGGTGGAGTACGAGATCGACATCAAGCGCCTCAGGACGGCGAGCGGCACCTACGTCGACCTGGGACAGCTGCCCGTGCTTCAGCGGCAGATCGCCGACGGACTGCGGGCGCAACTCCAATCGGAGAGCCTCGTGACGGGTCAGCTCTACATCGAGCTCACCTACCGCAAGGATGCCAAGCCGCCGATTCTCGAGCCGCGCGAGACCCTGTGGCCGGAGATCCCGACCACGCCGTCGCTCATGGCCGCCCTCGGCACCGGCGCGGGAAGCGTCGTGGAGGATGTGGTCCAGGTGCTCTTCAAGGTCAACCAGATGCTCGCCACCATCGACATGCCGAAGATCAATGCCGCCGTCGTCGGGTCGGCGCAGTCCGTTCAGCGGCTCGTCGATGCGCCGGAACTCCGGGCGGCGATGAAGGAGCTGCCCGCGATGACGGCACAGCTGAACCGCACCATGGCGCGCGTCGACACGCTGGCCGCAACGGCCAATTCCTCCATCGACCCGATTGCCAAGGAACTCAAGAGCGCGACGAAGGAGATGAGCGCCACGCTGCAGTCGTTGCGCAAGACGATCGACGACACGCACGGCCTGCTGTCCACCGACTCCGGGCTCGGATATGGAGTGGAGGAAGTGCTGGTGAACCTGAAGGACGCGACCAGCTCGCTTCGCGCGCTCCTGAACGCGCTCGCGCAGAATCCCGACATGCTGCTACGCGGCAAGAAGCCGCCGGAGGAAAGATGATCGCCCGAAAGACACGACGGATGGCGAGGACGCTTCGCCTGCCAGGCATCTGCGCCCTGTTCACCGCGACGGGGTGCTTCACGCTTGCCTACCCGACGCCGCCCGTTGAGGAGTACGTACTCGGGGCAGGCCCGAGGGCGGTGGCCGCTGCGCCGGCGCGGGATACCGGAGGCCTCACGATCGGCCTGCGACGCCTGGACCTTGCGCCGTATCTCTCGACAACGGCGATTGTCGTGCGGCGTGGATCCCGGATCGTCACGTCCGGATTTCGCCGGTGGGGCGAAGAACCCGGCGCGGGGATCATGCGCGCGGTGGCGGCAGCCCTCGGCGCCTCGCCGACGATCCTAGCCGTCGACGTTGCACCGTGGCCGGTCCAGGCGCAGCACGACTACCTGGTCCAGCTCCACGTCTCCCACCTCGAGGGCGCTGCGGCCGAAGATTTGACGGCGACGGAGGGCGAGGTCCACGTGATGGCGTCGTGGGAGATCATCCGGTCGCAGGACGGCACGCTCGTCGCACGGGGCGAAACCGATCGCAGGGAAGCTGGGTGGAAGGTGGGCGACTATCTCGGCCTCGTGACCCGGGTCGACAAGGGATTGACCGGAATCGCAAGTGATCTGGCGGCGTGCCTTGTTCGAATCGCCGGAGCGAGGCCGGCGCCCGATGCGGCGGCAGGCGGGCGGCTGGTGGTGTGTGCCGCGCACTGATCGAGTCGACTCGCGAGCGGATCTGCTGGTGCTGGCCCACGCCGCCAGGACCAATGGCGATAAGGGTGGAGCGTGAAGAGAAAGGGCGCAACCTCGACAAGGCCGCGCCCTTTCCGCATCTCGCATTCAAACTCAGATCTCCGTTCTTATCCTGACTTCCGCATTCCCCTTCCGCACTCCGCATCGGGTCGAACTTCCGCATCCCGCATCGCACTTTCCCGCATTCCGAATCCAACCCCGCATCCCGCAATTGGTCGTTACGACAACCCCACAATCTGCCCATCGCCGTCAATCGACATCCCCTCGGCCGCCGGCACCTTCGGCAACCCCGGCATCGTCATGATGTCGCCCGCCTTCGCCACCACGAATCCAGCTCCGGCCGATCCGTACACTTCGTTGATCGTGATGCGGAATCCCGTGGGCCTGCCCAGTCGCGTCTGGTCGTCCGTGAGCGAGTACTGCGTCTTCGCGATGCAGACGGGCGTGTCGCCCAGCCCAATCGACGTCAGATACTCGATCGCGCGGTCGGCCGCCGGCGAGTAATCCGCTCCGTCTCCGCCGTACACCTTCTTCACGATCGTGTCGATCTTCTCCTTGATCGGCAGCGCGGTATCGTAGAGCGGCTTGAACTTGCCGGTCTTCTCCGCGAGCATCGCGAGGACTTCCTTCGCGAGCGTCTCACCGCCCTCGCCGCCTTTCGCGAACACCTCGCAGAGCACGACACGGGCTCCGAGCTTGGCCGCGTAATCGTTCACCATCTTCAGCTCTGCGTCCGTATCCGCGTGGAACCGGTTGATCGCAATGACCACGGGCAGCCCGAATTGCCGAACGTTCTTCAGGTGATGCTCGATGTGCGGCAGTCCCCGCTCGAGCGCACCGAGATCTTCCTTCGTGAGCGCCTTCTTGTCCGCGCCGCCCTGCATCTTGAGCGAGCGCACCGTCGCGACGAGCACCGCCGCCTCGGGATTCAGCCCTCCCGCACGGCACTTGATGTCGAAGAACTTCTCGGCGCCGAGGTCCGAACCGAACCCGGCCTCCGTCACGACGACATCGGCGAGCGCGAGCGCCGAGCGCGTCGCAAGAATCGAATTACAGCCGTGCGCGATGTTGCCGAACGGGCCGGCGTGCACGAACGCCGGGCCTCCTTCGAGCGTCTGCACGAGGTTCGGGCGGATCGCGTCCTTGAGCAACATCGCCATCGCGCCCGAGGCCTTGAGGTCGCGCGCGCGCACCGGCGCCTTGTTCTTGCCCGCCGTGGATCCGACGATGATGCGGCCGAGCCGATCTTCGAGATCGGCACGGCTCGTCGAGAGCGCGACGATCGCCATGATCTCGCTCGCGGGAATGATGACCCAGTGCTCTTCGCGCACCACACCGTCGGTCGCGCCGCCGAGCCCGATCACCGCGTTTCGCAGCGCGCGATCGTTCATGTCGATGGTGCGCGGCCAGGTGATGCGACGCGAATCGAGCCCCGTCGGGTTTCCCTGCTGAAGGGAGTTGTCGAGCATCGCCGCCAGCAGCGCGTGCGCGCTGGAGATCGCGTGGAAGTCGCCGGTGAAGTGGAGGTTGATGTCCTCCATCGGTATCACCTGCGAATATCCTCCGCCCGCCGCGCCGCCCTTCACGCCGAACACCGGACCGAGACTCGGTTCGCGCATGCAGAGCACGGCGTTCGATCCGAGGCGGCGCATTGCCTGCGTGAGCCCGACGCTCACCGTGCTCTTGCCCTCGCCGGCCGGCGTGGGACTGATGGCGGTGACGAGCACCAATCGGCCTCGCACCGGTCTCTCCGACACCTCCAGCGGAATTTTTGCCTTGTAGCGGCCGTAGAGGTCGAGTTCGTCGGGGCCGAGGCCGAGGTCGGCCGCGACTTCGGTGATGGGACGCGGGCGGGCGGACTGTGCGATTTCAATATCGGAAGGAATCACGTGATGCGCTCTGGATGCGAGTAGATGTTTGCTGTGCGGCCGCGAAGCAGGCCGACAAGGGTGATGCCGGACGCATCGGCGATGCGCACCGCGAGTCCGGTGGGACGGGATACAGCAGCGAGAAGAGCGACTCCGGCCGCGGAAGCTTTCTGCACGAGCTCGAAGCTCGCGCGGCTGGTGACGAGCAGAAATCCTGTTGACGCATCGGTGCCCGCACGCGCGAGCGCGCCGAGAACTTTGTCGAGCGCGTTGTGCCGGCCGACGTCCTCGCGAACCACGGCGAGCGCGCCGTCGGGTGTTGCCCAGGCCGCCGCGTGCACCGCGTGCGTCTCACGATTGAGCGGCTGGTGCGCGTCGAGCGACTCGCCCGCGCGCCAGAGCGACTCGGCGGCGATCGTCAGCGGCGACGAAACCATCTTCGTCGCGCGAACGGCATCGTCGATCGCCTCGACGCCGCACAGGCCACAGCCCGTGCGCCCTGCGAGCGCGCGCGTTCGCTGCGAGAGGCGCGCCGCTGCCTCCGGCGGAATCGCGATCGCGAGCTCCGCACCGCGCGCGTGACGCGAAAGTTCGACGCGCTCGATCTCCGACGCGCGCGCGACGATTCCTTCTGTGAGCGAAAACCCGTACGCGAGATCTTCCAGATCGTCCGGCGAACACATCATCACCACATGCGGCCGTCCGGAATAGACAAACGCGACGGGCACTTCCTCGGCGACCGGCGCGCATTCGTCAGCGCGCATAGCGCCGGTGAGCCGCACGAACTCATGCTCGCGCGCCGGAACGTCTACGGTCATAGCGCCCCGGTTCCGGCTTCCTGGCTTCCGGGTTCCGGCTTCCTTTGCACGAATCGCCAGCCGAACCGGCCCTTGATACAGAGATTTCCCAGCGTGATGCCGTTGTCGAGCGGCGACGTGGCCTTCACGATCTCGTTCCCCTGCACGTGGAGGGTGAGCGTGCAGCCCACGCCGCAGTACGGACAGATCGTGTCGGTGCTCTTCTGCTCATCTTCGTTCCAGCTGCCATCGGCGCGCATGTCGAACTCGCGCTTGGCCATCAGCGCGCCAGTCGGGCACACGGCGATGCAGTTGCCGCAGTACACGCACGCCGAGTCGGGCAGGGAAACCGCGAGCTCGGTGGAGATCCGCGCGTCGAACCCACGCCCGGCGACGGCAATCGCGAACGTGTTCTGGTGATCGACGCCGCAGGCCTCGACGCACTTGTAGCAGAGCACGCACTTGCCGTAGTCGCGCACGTAGAGGTCGTTGTCGACCATCGCCGGCTGCGCGACCGTCGCGGCGAACGCCGGGTCGGGCGGCGCGTGATGCCCGCATACCGCGGCGTCGCGAACACCAGGCTGAGACGGCGGCGCCGGAGGACCGTAGCGCTCGGGCTCGCATTCATACTCGTCGAGCAGCTCGGCCATCCCCGGCGTCGTGGAGAGATCCACCGACGAGGCGAGCAGCTCGAGCACCATCTTCCGCGTGTGCTTCACCCGATCGTTGCCGGTACGGACGATCATGCCAGGCTCGGCCGCGCGCGAACAGCTCGGCACGAGCACGCGCGAGCCCTCGACCTCCACCATGCACACGCGGCAGACGTTCAGCGGCTTGAGCGTCTCGAGATAGCAGAGCGTGGGGATGTCGATGCCGATCGTGCGGCAGGCGGTGAGGATCGTGGTTCCTTCCGGAACACTGACCCCAATCCCATCGACTTGGAGCTCGACCATCTTTTTTGGCGCGCGGTCGGGCCTGCGGAGCTGCACGAACGGNNGGTGTGGCCTGGGCGGTCATGCGGTCGCGCTCCCTGCGTCTGCGTAGAGGCCAAGTCGCTTGATGGCGGACTCGACCGCCGAGTACGCGGTCTGTCCGAGTCCGCAGATCGATCCGTCCTTCATGGCGTCGCCGAGTTCCTCGAGCAGGGCGAGCTCGGCCTTCACTCCACCGCGCGTCATTCCGCTCGCGATGCGGTGCAGCGCTTCCTCCTGACGCACCGTGCCGACGCGGCAGGGGACGCACTGTCCGCACGATTCATCGCGGAAGAACGCCGCGATGCGCAGCACGGCGTCGCGCAGGTCGACGGTTTCGTCGAACAGGATCACGACGCCCGATCCGAGCGTCGTGCCGGCCGCACGCGTGTCTTCGTGCGTGAGCTTGAGGCCGAGTTCGTCTGCGCGCACGAACCCGCCCGCCGCCCCGCCGAGCAGCACGGCCTTCAGCGTGCGCCCCGTCACGACGCCGCCCGCCAGCGCGATCACTTCCGCGAGCGTGGCGCCGAACGGCACTTCGTACACGCCCGGCTGCTTCACCGAGCCGCTCAGGCAGAAAAGGCGCGTTCCCGTGGACTGGGCCGTGCCGACCTTCGCGAAGGCGGCGCCGCCGTCGAGCACGATCGCCGGAATGTTCGCGAACGTCTCGACATTGTTCATCGCCGTCGGCTTGCCGAACAATCCGTACGAAACGGGGAAGGGCGGCTTGTTGCGCGGCTCTCCGCGCTTGCCCTCGATCGATTCGAAGAGCGCGGTCTCCTCGCCGCAGATGTACGCACCCGCGCCCCGGCGAACCTCGATGTCGAATCGAACGCCCTTGCCGAGAATGTTCGAGCCGAGCAGCCCCGCGGCGCGCGCCTGATCTATCGCGCCCTGCATCCGCTCGAACGCGAGAGGGTAATCGACACGAATGTAGAGAAATCCCTTCTCGGCGCCCGTCGCAAATGCGCCGATCGTCATCGCCTCGACCATCGCGAACGGATCTTCGGTGAGCAGCACGCGGTCCTTGAACGTGCCCGGCTCGGATTCGTCCGCGTTGCAGACGAGGTAATGCGGCTGCGCCGGCTGCGTGCGCACCGCTTCCCATTTGCGTCCGGTTGGGAACGCTGCGCCGCCGCGGCCCACGAGGTTCGACGCGATGATTTCGCGAATCACACCCTCGGCACCCATATCGACGGCCTTCGCGAGCGCCGCGTATCCGCCAGCGGCGCGGTACGCTGCCAGGCTCGCCGGATCGACCTTACCGACTCGCTGCAAGAGTCCGCCGCCGACGATCAGCGGGCTTCGGCCGATGTGCGGCTTGCTCGCGCCGTCGGGACCCGGCGCCTTGCCGTCCAGCAGCGCCAGCACGCCGTCTTTCGTCGCATGGCCGATCGAGCGCTCCACCACTTTCGCTCCCGCCTCGACCACGAGCGCGGCAGGCGCGACGTCGCACAACCCGAGGCAGGGCGAATGCATCCAGGCGGCCTTCTCGCGGTCGAGCGCGACGTGATCGCCGGCGGGTTCGTGCGAGATCGGGGCCCCCGCCTCGCGCTCGAGACTCGCGCACAGGCCGGCGGCGCCCTTCGCGCGGCAGGCAATGTCGTCGCAGACATGCACCATTCGCCGCGGCCGCGGCGACGTCGCGAGCATCGCGTAGAACGTCGCGACGCCCCACGCTTCGGCCGGCGGCACGCCGAGCCGCGCGCAGACGTAGTCGAGCCCGCCCTCGGTGATGAATCCGATCCGCGCTTGCAGCGCCTGCAGCGCCGGCAGCAGCAGGTGGCGGCGCTCACGCGTCTCGCGCCCGCCGAACTCTGCGGTGTGCGCGTCGCGCATGCTTCCGCGATCGCCGCCATCCCACGACGATGCCGGAACGCCCAGCACGTGGTCTACCGAGGAGCGCTCCTCAGCGGTGGGCTCGACCCCGAGGAGGCGGATGTCCATCAGGAGCGAGCCGAACCGGCCATGGCGCGCGATGGCTCCACGCGCACCGCACACGCCTTGAATTCGGCGGTCCCGGACTTCGGGTCCGACACGTCGTTCGTGAGCAGGTTCGTCGCCACGTCGTCAGAGAAATGAAGCGTCATGAACACCAGTCCGGCGCGCAGCGACCGGTCGATGTGCGCCGGCGCCACGACCGTCCCGCGACGGGACGTGACGCGCACCTCCTCGTTGTCCGCAATGCCGAGGCGTGCCGCGTCCTCCGGCGAGATGTCGAGCATCTCGCCCCAATGCAGCGGCGAGTCGTAGCCGGCGGTCTGCACGCCGGTGTTATACGACTCGAGGCGTCGTCCCGTTGTGAGGAGTATGGGATATTCCGCATCGGGCATTTCGACGGGTCCCTCGTGGCGCACGACCGTGAACGGCGCCGCAGGCCCGCGCTTCTCGCCCTTCTCCCACAGGCGCTCGTGCAGGAACGTCGTGCCGGGGTGCGACTCGTCGGGGCAGGGCCACTGGATGCCGTTGAGTGCGTCGAGCCGCTCGTAGGTCATTCCGCCCGCGAATTCCGGCGCGACCTCACGGAACTCGTTCCAGACTTCTTCGGCGGTCGGCGTCCCCCAGTCGTGGCCGAGCCGCTTCGCGATCTGCGCGATGATCCAGAGTTCGTCCTTCGCGCCATCGGGCGGCTCGCTCGCCTTGCGGCACCGCTGAACCCGGCGCTCGCTGTTGGTCACCGTGCCCTCGCCCTCGCACCACGTGGCGGCGGCCGGGAGCACCACGTGCGCGAATTCGGCCGTCTTCGTCATCACGATTTCCTGGACGACGAGATGATCGAGTCCCTTGAGCGTCTGCTCGACGTGGTGGCCGTCCGCGTCCGATTGCGCCGGGTTCTCACCGATCACGTACAGCGACGTCATTTCGCCGCTCGCCATCGCGTGGAGCATCTGCGTGAGGTGCCGGCCCGCTTCCGGCTGGAGCTTCACGTTCCAGTGCTTCTCGAAGCGCGCTTGAATCGACGGATCCGTGATCTCCTGGAAGCCCGGATACTTGTTCGGGATCGCGCCCATGTCGCCGCCGCCCT
>PMYN01000034.1:0-3280 GCA_003171215.1 Gemmatimonadota bacterium
CCGGTTGAATCCGCCGCTGTCAGCGAATAGCATCCAGACAACGACTCCCCGACAAAACGAGAAGGCCCCGCAGAATCTTCCGGGGCCTTCTCATGTATCTGTCCTGTCGCCGTTGTCTCGCGGCTAATGTCTGATGGCTATTGGCTGAGAGTTGTAGTTGTGATAGCTGTCAGCCGACAGCTGTTAGATCAGTCGCTTTGGTTCCTGCGCGGGCGTGCTTTCCTCGCGGACGGGCGTTGACGCCGGCGGCAGCGACGATGACTGCGACGGTGCGTCGATCGAGTTCTGCACCTCGCTCATGTTCTTCTTGAATTCCTTGATTCCCTTCCCGAACGACCCTGCGATTTCCGGAATCCGCTTGGCCCCGAAGAGCAGCAGGCAGACCAGCAACAGCAGGCCGATTTCCATCGGGCCAAAGATCGAGGCTTGAAGTGGCATACCGTCTCCTAGAAAAGCGAACGCGCGATCAGATAGGCGATCAGGACCCCGACGAGACTCAACAACGACACGTCGAGCGCGATGGGCCCCAGTCCAAACTTGATGATAACCAAATCTATGTCGATATGTCCCAGCGTGGGCGTCACGGCCGTCGTCAGGAACTCTTTCACGGACCCCGACGGCAGCCATTTGCGGGCCCCGGCGGTCATCAAGCCACCGACGAGGAACCCGCACAGCAGTACTATGGCATGATACCCCGGCCGATGCTTTGACGATCCCTTGGGCGCCATGGTTACGACCTCCGGTCCAGGACGTAGGCGATGGCGTCCGCCAGCCCCTGGCGCGCCTCGCTGGCCGGCAACCCCGCCAGCGCCTCCTCGGCTTCCTGGGCGAACTCCTCGCCCTTGCGGCGCGCGTACTCGAGCCCGCCGCACTCCGTAACGATCCCCACGACCTCCGCGATCTGCGCATCGTCGGGCACGGCGCTCTCGAACAGCGCGTCCACGGGCGCGCGTTGCGCCGCCGACATCGACGGCAGCGCGGCGATCAGCGGCAGCGTCACCTTGTGCTCCCGCAGATCATTGCCGCTCGGCTTTCCGGTGACGCTCTCGGTCGCCGTATAGTCGAGCAGGTCGTCCGCGAGCTGGAACGCCATGCCCAGCTGCTCGCCGTATCGCCGCAACGCCGCACGATGCCGCGGCGCGCCGCACAGCGCGCCCACCTCGCACGCGGCGCCGAGCAGCGACGCGGTCTTCGCGCGATTCAGCGCGAAATAATCACGCTCGGAAAAACCGAGCGCGTCGTACGACGAGAGCTGGCGCATCTCGCCGAGAGTCATCTCGTTCGACGCCGACGTGAACGCACGCAACGGATCGAGATCCTCGAGTCGCACGAGTTCCGCGAGGGCGCGCGAGTAGAGGTAGTCGCCCATGATCACCGCGATCTGGTGCGAGAAGAGCGCATTGATCGTCGGCTGGCCGCGGCGCACGTTCGAGTGATCGACTGAATCGTCGTGCACGACGCTCGCGAGGTGCACGAGTTCGGCGACGGCCGCCATCGATACGGCGCGGGGTGCCGAGCGGTCTTCGAGCGCGCTCGAGAGCAGCAGGAGCGTGGGGCGCAGCATCTTCCCTTTCATGCCCATCAGGTGCGCGTTCACCGCGGCGATGATCGGCGCGTCCGCCTTCACGATGCGCCACATCTCGGCGGGCACGCCGTCGAGCTGCGCGCGGACCGGCGCCTGGATGTCGAGAAGCGCGGATGCGACGGGCGCGCGAAACCGCTCGCTGATCGTCACGAGACGAGCGCCTTGTCTACCGCATTCAGCCGGTCGCCGACGTCGCGGAACTGGATGTCGACGCCGAATACGCGCTCGTAGAAGCCCTTCGCCTCCGAGGGCTTGCCGAGCGACTCGTTGATGTAGCCGAGCAGGTAAAGCACGCCCACGAGCTGTTCGTCACGCGCGCCGGGCTCGCTGAGCGCGCGCTGGAGGATCGTCGCGGCTACGGGCAGCTGTTTCTTCTCGAGGAAACACTGTCCGAGCGCCTCGTAGGTGCGCACGCGATTCAGGTGACTGCGAATCGCCTTCTGGAACTCGGAGATCGCCTCATCGAGCAGCCCCATCTCCTTGTAGGCGACACCGAGGTCGTAGTGCGCCTCGTGGTCTTCCGCGTCGACGTTGTCGGCGACGCCCTGCTTGAACTTCTTGAGCATGTCGGCGAAGTCGGCCTGTTCGTCGCCGGTCGGCGCCTCCTCGTCCACCACCATGCGCGTGGACTTCGGGCCTTCTTCATCGCGCAGCCAGTCGCCGAGCGAGACGAAGTCGTCGTCGCCCCCGCTCGGGCCGGCGGCGGGCGCGGCGGGCGCGGCGGGCGCGTCGAGCGGCGGCAGCTGCGATGCGTCGAGCGCGGCCGTGTAGCGCCGTCCGCCCTTCGACGGCGTGGAGAGGCGTGCGGCGCGCGTCGGGCGCGCCGAGGGGCGCGGCGCGGGTTGAACCTCGGTGGGTATGGGCGGCGTCCCGAACGACTCGAGCGCGGCGTGCGCGCGCACGTCGTCAGGCGAGAGCTCGAGCACGCGCTGATAGACCTGCTTCGCCTTCTCGGCCTGGCCGTCGCGGAACAGCGCGTCGGCGAGCTCCACGTACGCCTCGGCGAGACGCGGCCTGTCGTTCGAGCGGAACGCGTACTCGACGCGTTTCTGGTGGTGCCGCACCGACCCGGGATTCAGGCGGATGATCTCGTCGGCGATCGCGCGGGCGGTCTCGAGATCGCCCGCCTTCTCGAATCCGACGAGCGCCGCCTCGAGTTCCTTGAGGCCGCCCTCGCGGTCACCGTCGTCGAGCAGCGCCTCGGCGAACTGGCGATGCAGCGCCCAGTTGTCGGACTCGTCCTCGAGCCGGACGCGAAGGACCCCCACCGAATTCGCGAGCAGCGACGTGGTGCGGCGCACCGGGGGCGGCAGCTCCTCCATCTGCTCGGCCGTCACGTCGGAGAACGCGGTCGGCGTCTCCGGCGCCTCCGCGACGAGCTCGATGAGTTCCTCGGACTCCCGCGCGATGATCTCGGCGGACTTTCTCTCCGGCCGTTCCTCGNNACCGTCGAGGCGTCGGAGACGCGCGCGCTGCCGGCGGCCGGCGTGCCGTCGAGATCGATCATCGGCAGGTCGCCGGGGAGCGCGAGATCGCTCGAGATCGCATGCGGACCGGTCGGGGCTTCGGGGATCGCGCTCAGGACGATCTCCGCGAACTCGCTCGCCGGCAGCGGAGCCGGCTCGACGATCGCCGCGTCGATCATCGACGTCGTCTCGAGTCCGGGGATCGCGCCCGAGGAGGGACGGCTGTCCG
>PMYN01000034.1:3356-3923 GCA_003171215.1 Gemmatimonadota bacterium
TCGTAGCGCGCATAGAGCAGCTGCAGCTGCTCGAGGGCCTCCGTCTTGCGGTCGGCCTTCGTGAGCTGCTCGGCGAGCATCAGCCGGATGTCGTCCTGATCGGGGCAGAGGTCCGCGAACTCCTTCAGTGCGCGGAACGCCTCCTCCATCTGGCCGGCCTTCTGCATCCGGTCGGCATACTCGAGGAAGTTCGACTTCGCGTCGCCGTTGAACCCTTTCGCGGCGCTGATCTTGCCGAGCTTGTAATAGACGGTCGCGCGTCCGGGCGAGGTGCGCAGGATCTTGTTGCAGAGCGCGATGGCGTTGTTGAAGAACCCGCCCTCGGCGTAGAGGTCCACCGCGCGCTCGTACAGCGTGACGGCGTCGGGCGTGTTGCCCTGCCGCACGAGCAGATCGCCGACACGATTGTACAGGCCGACGTCGATGTTGTCGTCGCCGCCGGCATCGAAGATGTCGAGGATCTCCCGGTACGCCGCGATGGCCTTGTCGAGCTGTTTTTTCTGCTCGAAATCGGCGGCCTTTTTTCTCAGCGTAGCGACGTTAGCCATTGTGCCGAAAGCTACGCCG
>PMYN01000070.1 GCA_003171215.1 Gemmatimonadota bacterium
AAGATCGCGCTCTGCAGCGCTCCCGTTTGCAGGAGGGCCTCGGCGTGCCGAATTTCCGTGCTGACGTCCACCCGGTCAGGCGGGTTCTTTCGCGCAAATGACATGTGCCCTTGTCTCCAGCTTTCGGGAGCGGCGGTGCGCGAGATGACGGAGGCACCGTGCGCCGGGCCCGAAAGCCCGCGTGTGGAACGTAGTAGGCGGGGACTAGACCAACTATCAGGCGAACGGGCTAGGCCATCGAGGGGATCGCCAGCCAGGTCGGGAGCGGTCTTCACGGCCGTTCCAGCCAGAGTAGTCCTTCGGTGCGATGGTTCCTCGCCGCGTCGCCCGCTATTCATCCGGTGCACGCTCTCGCGATCGTCGTTTACCCTTGCGCCACCCGGCGATCAACGGCTTCCTGCGGATGATCGCGAACCGCAAGACCGAAATCTGAGGAGAGTCGAAATGTCGGAAGAAAAGCGGCACCTGCGCTCGAAGCTCTTCATGGGCGCGATGGTCGTGCTGGTGGCGATGGTCGTGTGGGTGCTGATCATCAACATCGGCTCGCGGCATTGACGCGTCCGGGTCGCCGCCGTCAATGCGGGCCCGGCGACCCGGTTGCTCTCTGCCTCCCGCGAACGATGTCGAGCCTGAGCTCGGTCCAGCCGTCCACCTGATAGTACTCCACGCGCAGCTCGTGCCGCCCCGCCGCCAGCGGCACCGCGTCCACCGCGGACTCGTGCGGGGTCCAGTCGTCAATCGCAAGCTTCCCATCCACCCACACGCGCACCGCGTCGTCGCTGATCGTGCGAAGCGTGTACGTGCCCGACGACAGCGTGACGGTTGACGTCGCCTCGAGTGCCCACTTCGCCTGCGGCACTCCGGCGATCGTCGGACGATACCACATGTAGTCGAGCCGGCTCGCGCGCGCAGTCGCGATCGGCGCGCCGCGCAGCAGCGCCGCGAAGCCGCCCGCGTTGCTGCGCGGACCCGTGCTGTCGCTCCAGGTGAAGAACTTCACCTGCCACTCCTGCGCCGGCTCGAACGTCCCGAACGAAAACCGTGTCGCGGTGTTCTGCGCCACGATCGCCCCGCGCGGGGTGACGGTCAGCAGGCCCCTGTACTCGAGCGTGACTTGCCAGTCGCGCAGCGAGCCGGCGCGCGGCGTCACCACAATCGTGTCGTTCACTCGCCCCGACATCGCGGAAATGGCCGCGATGCCGCGTCGGCCGACCACCCGCCATCGCCCGTCCGGCCCGTGCACCGCCAGTCGCAGCGGCACCGCGTGCGTGCTGTCCAACGGCCACAGCTTCGGCGAGCGCCAGTCGTACGGTCCCCACTCGTCCACGATGATCGCCGACCGATCGCTCTTCGACTGCGTCGACGCCGGCACTTCAGGAGTGACTCCCTCGGCCCGCGGGGCGAGTCGCGCGTACTCCGGGGCGAGCGGATCCATTGCCGCGCACGGATCCGCTCCTGCGGCATCGTTCGTCGCCCGCACCGTATTCGCTTCCGTGCGAACTCCGGCGGTGTCCTTGAACACCATCGGCGTGTCGACGGCCGCCAGCGAGTTGCCGACCATCGCGAGATCGTGCGTCTTCGCGGCGTTCACTCCAACCCTGTTTCGCGAGAACACATTCGCCGCGATGCGGGCATTCCTGCTGTTCGTGTCGCGATGCTTGGGATACCCCCAATCACTGGGCTCCGCCTTGTCGCCCCAAAGACGGATCGCGGTGATGTCGCCCTCGAAACGGTTCGAGGCGATCTCGTTGTCCTGCCCATGCTCGACGGCGATTCCCACGCGATTCCGCACGAAACAGTTTCCCGAGATCTTCGACTCGTAGCTGTACCCGCCCCACAATCCGTTGTCGCTGCCCTCCGCGCGGTTCCCCACGAACGTGTTGCGACTGAACGTCGCCTCCATCGCGTTCGTGGGCGCAAAACTGAAGTCGTTGCCAAAGAAGAGATTGTCGTTCGCGCCGCCCTCGCCCGTGTCCATCGTGCTTTGTCCCGCCCAGAGGAACAGCCCGTCGCCGCCGTGCGTCGCGGAATTGTACGCGACGACGTTGCGCGAACTCTGCTCGAACATCAGGAGATCCGCCGAGTCCTGCCCGCGCCGATAGAAGCCGGTGCTGTAGCCGCGGACATTGTAGTCGAGCCGGTTCTGCATGATGCTGTTGTCGGAGCTGCGATACAGCCCGATGCCGAGTCCCGAGTTGAAACGGAAGCTGTTGTCTTGAACGCGCACGTGATCGCTGCGCACCATCATCAGCCCGTTCATCCCCTGCTCGGCGCGGTTGGTGCGAACCTCACCGCCGTTTACGCCGTCGAGGTAGATCGCCGCGCCGAAACGGAGCCACTCGCCCTTCTCGTTGTGATGAAACGAGAGCCAGTCGGCGAGACTCTCGTGCTCGACCAGGCTGTACAGCCGCGGCTTCCAGCCGTAGCCGAGGTCGGTGTACCGGATCGTGAGGTTCTTCGTGCCGCGCGCGAGAATCGCGACGCGATAGCCGCGGATCGTGCCGCGCTGGATCGTGACGTTCGTGCCGCCATCGACACGGATCGCGACGCCGGCGGCTCGATCGGGGTCGGCTGCGAGATCCGTGCCCTCGATCGTCGCCTCGTTGAGGTCGAGCGTGATGTCGTCGCCCCTGATGACGATGAGGGCGGAATCGAGCGACTGGGCGGCGCCGATCCGGTAGGTCCTCTTCGCGAGCGTCGTGGATTTCGTGATGACCATGCCCCGTCGCAGCTGAGTGGTCGCGGGCGGCTTCGCGACCTGCGCATTCAGGTTCATCGCGACGATCGCCGCGACGAGTATTGCGACATGAGGCCTCATTCCGGAACCTACGGTTTATGGCACGTGCTGGAAAGCCGAAAATGCCGTACTTTCCTTCCATGACCTACGCCGCCATCACCGGGTGGGGCGCGTGCATGCCGCCCGCCGTCCTGACGAACGCCGACCTCGCGACCTTTCTCGACACCTCCGACGACTGGATCATCAGCCGAACCGGAATGAAGGAACGGCGCGTTTCACACGTCCCGGCAATCGAACTCTCCACCGTTGCGGCCGCGCGCGCGCTCGCCTGCGCGAACCTCCCGGCAGGCGACGTCGACCTCATCATCTACGGCAGCTGCAGCTACGACGAGGCGGTCCCGAACTGCGCGTCCGGCGTCCAGCTCAACCTCGGCGCCACTCACGCGGCGTCGATGGACGTCAACACCGCCTGCACCAGCTTCCTGTACGGGCTCATCACCGCCACCGCGATGATTCGGACGGGTGTCGTGAAGAACGCCGTCGTGATCGGTGTCGAGTTGATCACCCACTACATGGATTGGAGCGACCGCAACGTCGCGGTGCTTTTCGGTGACGGCGCGGCCGCGGTGGTGCTGCAGGCGTCGGAGAAGGAGTCCGGCGTGATCGGAAGCATCATCGGCTGCGACGCGGAGGCACGGCCGTCGCTTCGGGTGCGCGGAATCGGATGCGGCTACGCGGGCCGGGGCATCACGCTCGGCGACACGATCTGGGATTTCGACGGACAGGTCATCTTCAAGCGTGCCGTGAAGGCCATGAGCGGCGCGTCGGCGCGCGTGATGAAGGAATGCGGTGTCACCGCCGAGCAGATCGACCTCGTGGTGCCGCACCAGGCGAACCTGCGCATCATCGAATCGGTCGCGAAGTACGCCGGCATCCCGATGGAGCGCGTGATGCTCACGGTGCAGAAGTACGGCAACATGAGCGCGGCGACCGTTCCCGTCGCGCTCGTCGAGGCGCTCGAAACGGGCCGCGTGAAACCCGGCTCGCTGTTGTTGATGACGGGGTTCGGCGGCGGGCTCACCTGGGCCTCGCTGCTCGTGCGCTGGGGCGATCGGGTGACGCCGCTCGGCGTCACCGATCGCGCGCTTCCGCCGTGCACGAAGACGGCGCTCGAGATTGTGAACGAGATTCGCGCGAAGCAGGATCCGCACGGCAGGTCGGCGGCCGGGCTGATGTCGGCGGAGTTCACGGAGAAGCAGCCGGCGGGCTGACCGGCGCGGTCGTGCTACGCCGCGCGCGCCGCTCCGAGCCCTGCCGCGCGTCCCGTCGCCCACGCCCAGAGGAAGTTGTATCCGCCGATCGGGCCGAACGCGTCGAGCACCTCGCCGCAGAGATACAGACCCGCGCACCGCCGGCTCTCCATCGTCCGCGGATCGATCTCCGCCAGGCTCACGCCTCCGCCGGTGACCTCGGCCTTCTTGTAGCCCTCGTCACCGGTCCACGGGAGCGCGCCGCGCACGAGGACCTCCACGAGACGCAGGCGTTCGTCGCGCTGAAGTTCCGACAGCACGCGATCCGTGACGACGTTGGCGGTGAGCAGCAGCGCCGCCGCCAGCCGGTCGGGCATCTCGGCACGAAGCGCTCCGATCGTGGTCCGCGCGCCCTGGGGCTTGAGCAGCTCCGTCCACTCCGCGTCGCCGTGTGCGGTCCAGCGCACGGTGAGCCGGGCAGGCGGATCGTCGTGCTCCGCGCGCGAACGCACCAGCACGTGCGAGACGTCCAGCACCGCGGGCCCGCTGTAGCCGGTGTGCGTAAAGAGAAAGCCGCCCGTCGCCGCGGCGCTCCTGCCGCGCGCCGTCGCGGTGAGCGTCACGGGAAGCGATACGCCCGAGAGGCTCGCGAACGGCGCCGGCAGCGCGATGATCGGCGTGAGCGCGGCGTAGGTCGGATGGATGGTGTGGCCAAGCTTCTCGGCGATACGAAGACCGGCGCCCTCGCTCCCCGTCATCGGAACCGACAGGCCGCCGCAGGCGATGATCACGGCGTCGGCCTCGATGGGCGCTGCGCCGGCGCAGCGTACGATCCACGCGGCTCCGCTCGGCGCGACGTCGGTCACCAGCGTGTCCATCCGGATCTCCGCGCCGCGCGAGCGCGCGAGCGCAAGCAGCCCGTCGCGCACGTCGCGCGCCTTGTGCGACGCCGGGAAGAGCTTGACCGACTCCGATTCTTCGACGAGCGCGATGCCCACGTCGTCCTGGAAGAACGCGATCTGCTCGGCGAGCGGCCACGAGCGCACGATCTTGCGCAGGGTGTTCGACGAAGAATCGGTGACGAATCTCGTTTCGTCCAGCCGCGCGGGAAGGATGTTGCACCTGCCCCCGCCGCTGATGAGGATCTTGCGGCCGCCGTCCTTGGTTCGCTCCAGGAGTAGCGTCTCCGCGCCCGCGCCCGCCGCGAAAATCGCCGCCATGGTTCCAGCAGCTCCGGCGCCGATCACGACGACTCGCGTCATGAGACGGCCGGGGCCGCTGGAAGAAGGCGGATCGCTAGGACGTTGCCTGCGCTTGAACCGTCGCGCTCGAGGCGAGGACCGCCGCCGCCTCGCGATAGCTGTACCACGTCTTGCTCTCGTAGTCGTACAGCTTGCAGCGCGAGAAGATCATCCTCACGGTGGAGAAGCGGAACCGGTACTCGTGCATGTACTCGCCGTACTCCTCGTGGAGTTCGCGGTACGCGCGCTTCAGCCGGTAGAACGGAATCCGCGGCTCCACGTGGTGCGGCACGTGGATCATGATGTTGTGGATCAGCAGTTCGCTCACGCGCGAGCAGCGCCACACGACGCTGCAGTACACCTGGCCGATCGTGTTGCTCCACTCCGGCCGGTGATCGAAGAACGGCACGTCCGGATGCGTATGGTGCAGGTATACGAACAACGCGATGAAATAATTGAATACGATGAACGGCACGACGACCGCCGCGATCACTCCCACGATGCCGCCGCCCCACACCCACGCAACCGTCGAGAACGCGACCGCGAACACGAGCATGATGAGTTTGTGCACGTTGTACCCGATCCGCTCGCGTGACGCCCCGTCCGGCCGGAACATCACCATCCCCGGCCACCACACCTTGTTCACGTAGTGCAGCGCGCACGCGTACGGCGTGCGTTCGAGGCGATACACCACCTTGCGATGCCACGGAAGCGCGGCGTACTGCGCGGGCGACAGCGGCCGCCAGATCCAGTCCACGGGCGTCAGCGAGGTGAAGCCGTGATGCACGCGATTGTGCCCGTGGCACCAGAGCCGGTACATGTTGAGCGACGGAAGCATGAAGATCGTGCCGAGTATCTCGGCGGTCCAGTCGCTCTTGAAGAGCGCGCCGTGCGCGGCATCGTGCGCCCACACGAACATGAACGCGACGGCGCAGCCGGCGCCGAGTCCGAACAGCAGCTTCGCCCACCAGGCGTGCGCCGCGAAGACGCCGGACATCAGGCCCAGGTAGAGGGCGAGATCGAACGCATACCAGCCGAACGTCTGCACCGCGGAGCGGCTGTATGAGCCCGGCGAGATCGCCTTGCGGACCGTGGTGAGCTTTATGTCCTTCAGCGCTTGATAGAGCGGCGGCGATGCCATGAATGCCAAACCTTGTTCGTAATTATTGATGACCGTGCTTCGGCTCGCTTGAATATAAGCCGACCCCCGGGACCTCGGGCTCCTCGGGCTCCTCGAGCTCCTCGTCCTCCGACTCGATCTCCGGCCGGCGGGTGACGTAGCCGGGAAGTCTCAGCCAGTCCGCCGGCGGCTCGGTCGGATGAATCGGCCCGTTCTCGTTCCAGAGCCCTTCCCGCTCACGACGCCGCGCGAAGCGGCGCGCCGCGAGGACGACACCGCAGAGTATCGCCGCCATGACGATCACCGACAGGAGCGGGCCGAAGTCTTCCATGTCAGCTCCGCGTGCCGGGCACCCGCTTCTTCTCGAGCTTCACCAGCATCGTGTACTCGGGATCCACGAGCTGGATGACCGGCGCCTTCGCGTTCTGCGACACGAACTGATACGCGTCCATTTCCGACATTCCCGATTTCTCGCGCACCCAGCCGATCATCGCCTTGAACGCGACGCGTGCGGCGTCTTCGAGCGGACGGCCGGAGCCGACGAACATGATCTCGTCGGCATTCTCTATCCGCGGAATAGGTGTCTGCTTCCCACGGATCAGCTCGATGTACACCTCGACATTCATCGCGCCCTCGATCGCGGCGCCCATGATTTCGCCGTCGCCCATCGCGTAGTGCCCGTCGCCGAACGAAACGAGCGCGCCGGGCACGTTGACGCCGAGGTATACCGTGTTCCCCGCGCGCACCTCGGGACAGTCCATGTTGCCGCCGAAATTCCCCGGCACGATCGTCGTGCGCACCTCGCCGCCCGCGGGCGCAACACCAAGGCATCCGAAAAACGGTGCGAGCGGCACCTCCCATGAATGCTTGCCATCGCGGGAGGAGCTGCGCGCGACATTGCGCTTCGCATCGACATCGTATCGCCACGTCGTTTCCGGAAAATCCGGCCCGAGCATCGCGGTCTGGTCGTTTCCCACGAGCGCGCCGAATCCCGGCCCGAACGACGACACCGCATACGACCGCGCGGGCTCGAGCTTCACGAGATGAATGGAGAGCGTGTCACCCGGCTCCGCACCCTCGACATAGAACGGCCCGGTCTGCGGATTGTCGTGGCCGGGTGTCATCTTCTTCGATGGAAGGTCGGCCGCGGTCTTCACCGCGCCGTCGAAGCAATCCTCCGTCCACGTGACGATGCGCGTGCCGGGCTTGATGCGCTGCTTCGGCGCCGCGCCGCCAAAGGTGTAGACGAGATCCTCGTGCTTCGGGATCCAGTTGAGCGTCGGCGCATCCGCGGGAATGTTCGCGATGCTCGTCGGCGAAGCAGCTCGCGGCGACGCGGCATTGCCGGACACCGCAGACGCCGCGCCCACTGCATCACGCGCACCGTCGTTGCACGCCGCAATGACGCCCAGCACGCCGAGTGGCGCGCTGGCGAGAAACTGCCGGCGCGAGTTCACGTCAGCCGGCCATCGGTGTAGAACTTGATGCTCTTCTGGATATCGCCGCAGGTCAGGCTGAGCATGGAATCCTGGCAGTTGAGCGCTGGTCCCGGCATGCGGCCCTCTCGCGTTGGCGTTCGTGGTTGGCTTCCCGGCCTTCGTGGTCGGTAAGCTACGCCAGACCGGCGGTCCGCGGTAAGGCACCCGCCCGGCGCAGAGGGTCGATCGAAATGAAGCCCGGCGGAGCGCTCGCCGGATGCTCGGGGTCGAAGCAGAAGTCGCACACGCGATTGAGTGCGCGGAATCCAAGGAGCTGAACGCGCGGCGACAAATGGCCGGGTTTGACGGGCTCTTCGCGAAGCAGGTCGGTGCTCAGGTACTTCTTGTTCGAATCGCTGAACACCGTGGCCACCACCGCGTCCTCGCCGAGTTCCTCCTGCGCCACCAGCGCGGCAAGAAAGTTGGCGCCGCTCGAAATGCCGACGCCAAGCCCGAGCTCCGTCGCCAGCTTCTGCGCCATGAGGATCGCGTCCCCGTCGTCAATGGCGATCACGCGATCGAGTTGGTCGAGGCGCACGATCGCGGGAATGAACTCGTCGCTCACGCCCTGAATGCGGTGCTTGCCCACCTTGTGTCCGGTCGAGAGCGTGGGCGAGTTGGACGGCTCCATGGGATGGAGGCGGATCGCGGGACACACGCTCCGGAGGAAGCGCCCCGTGCCCATGATCGTGCCGCCGGTTCCCACACCGGCGACGAACGCCGCCGGCGCGAGATCCTCCGACTTCAGCTGCGCCCAGAGTTCCGGTCCCGTGGTCCGGAAGTGCGCGTCGCTGTTCGCCTCATTGCTGAACTGGCGCGGAAGGAACGAACCCGGCGTGTTCGCGGCGAGTTCCTCGGCGAGGCGGATCGACCCGAGGAAGCCTCCCTCCTCCTTTGAGACGAGCCTGACGTTCGCACCGAACGACCGGATGAGCGCGATCCGTTCCGCGCTCATCCAGTCCGGCATGAAGATCGTCACCGGGTGTCCGAGCGCGCGCCCGATCGCGCAGAAAGAGATGCCCGTGTTGCCGCTCGTAGCCTCGACGATCATTCCCCCCGCTTGCAGGACGCCGGATTCGAGGGCCTGGCGCATGATGTGGAGCGCCATCCGGTCCTTGATGCTCTCGGTCAGGCTGAGGTTCTCGGCCTTCGCGTACAGGTGACGCGTGCGCCCGTCGTCCAGCGAGAACTCGATCGCGAGCAACGGCGTGTTGCCCACGAGCACACGGAGACCCCGCAACCGCTCCGAGAGAGTGAACCTGCTCACGGCTTCTTCGTGGCGGGGGGCGCCGCCGGCTTGGGCCGCGCGGTAACGGTGACCCACTGGTACATGCCTTTCTCGACATGTGACCTTCCGTCCTTCGCCGGAATCATGCACGCGAAGACATAGTGGCCGGGAACGAGACGAAGCGTGACGAACGCCTCATTGTTGGGCTGAATGGTCGGCGTCATGCCCACGGTCACGGCCCAGGCGGGCGGCATTCCGCTGGCGCGCAATGCGTCGAAGAATTGCTTGATGGTATGGCCGACGCCGACTTCTACGATTGCAAGCTGGTGCACGTCGCTCCCCTGGTTCGTCAGGTGAAACGTGACGATCCCCTCGCTGAGCGTGCTCGGCGCTTCGAAGACATAGTCCTTCGCGATGATGCGCGCATACTGGATGCGCTCGACCGCAGGCGTGGCCTGCGCGTACGCGGGCGAGGCGAACGACGAGAGCGCGCCGGCGAGGGCGGCGCAGAAGACGAACGAACGTGGCGATATCGCCATGGCGAAACTCCTGGGACGAGAGAGATCCCGAATCATCCCTTTCGCGCCTCGAGGCCGCGCACGACGACGTACGCGATCAGCGCGAAGAGGAAGAACACGAGCAACATCCAAGCGACGCTCTGCAGCGTCCCCATTATCGTCTCGAAGATCTCGAGCGTCCATCGGTCGGCGTTCAGCGTGAGAGCCGGCCGGGCGTCGGCCGCCGGATAGATGTATTTCTGGAGCGACGCGACCCGCACCCCGCCGCCTACCCCCACCACGTAGATCGCGAAGATGATGTAGCGGTGCCACGCGGCGCTCAGGTCTTCCTGGACGAGGCGCGATAGAATCTGCCGCAACGGACGATCGAACAGGCGCGCGACGATGACGGAGACCACCGCCGCAATGCCGAAAGTGACGGCGAGAAGCGTGAGAAACATGTTGGATTCCTCGTTGGGCGGCGTCGCAGAACGAATGCCAACTTACTATATAGATGATGAACTACATCCTAGTCGCGCTCCTTGCATTGGCTGTCGGCGTTTCCCTTACCTGGTTCTTCACGCGCTCGCAGCATCAAGGCGCCTCCATTCGCGAGGGGCTCGAGCGCATGGGCGAGCAGCTGGCAGCGCTCGAGAAGGAGCGCGCGAGCGGTCACGCCGCCCTGCACGAGCACCTGCGTCTGATGGGCGAGGGCCAGAAGAACCTCGCCGATGAAACCGAGACGCTCGTTCGCGCGCTGCGCGCGCCGCAGGTTCGCGGGCAGTGGGGCGAGATGCAACTGCGGCGCGTGGTGGAACTCGCGGGGATGCTCGAGCACTGCGACTTCGTCGAGCAGGCGACGGTGTCGACGGAAGACGGGCGACTGCGCCCCGACCTGATCGTGCATCTGCCCGGTCACAAGGCGGTCGTCGTGGATTCGAAGGCGCCGCTGCAGGCGTATCTCGATGCGGCGGAAGAGACCGATGAAGCGAAGCGCGGCGCGTTTCTCGACCAGCACGCGCGGCAGGTTCGCACGCACATCGAGCAGCTCGCGGCCAAGGACTACGCGAACGAACTCACCGAGGCGCCGGACTTCGTCGTGCTGTTCCTTCCCGGCGAGGCGTTCTTCAGTGAGGCCTGCCGGCGCGATCCGGGCCTGATCGAGTACGCGGTGAACAAGGGGGTGATTCCCGCGAGCCCGACGACGCTCATCACCATTCTCAAGGCGGTCGCATACGGCTGGACGCAGGAGCGCATCGGCGAGAACGCCGAGCGCATCCGCGATCTGGGAATGGAACTGTACGACCGCCTGCGAACGACGGCGGCGCATCTCGACAATCTGCGCCGTTCGCTCGCGAAGAGCGTGGAATCCTACAACTCGGCGGTGGGATCGCTCGAGAGTCGCGTGCTTCCCACGGCGCGCAAGCTGCGCGAACTCGGCGCTGCGAGCGGAGAGGAGATGGCGGTGCTCGAGCCGGTCGTCATCGCGCCGCGAGCGCTCGTGGCACCGGAATTGTCAGCGGAGCCCGACCGTCCCAACGCCGACTAACCCCGGTTTCGGATCGTCAGCGAACCTGTCGCGTGGCGCTCGTCGCGTTGCTGATCTGGAGGTCCCACCCGCCCGGCGTGGTCGTGTGGTAGCTCTTGTACTTCGCCTTCTCGTCGTGAATCTCGAGTGAGCCGCCGGTGTCGGGCCGCGCCGAGAGGCCGCGCTTGGTCAGCTCCGCCGCCACGCCGTCCGTGTCCCACGGCGCGACGCCGAACGAGATGTGGTTGATCACGGCGTGCCGCGCCGCCGGCGCAGCGGCCTGTCCGCCGCGACCGCCTGTGGAATCGGCTCCGCCCGGGCGAACGATTCCGCTCGTGCCGCGAATGATGATGTTGCCAAGCTCACCGATCTGGCACTCGTTCTGGCTCCCCTCGTCGCCCGTTCCCTGCCAGCCGAGGAGCGCCTCATAAAACGCCGTGCTCTCCTTGTAGTTCGTGACCGCGAAGGAGATGTGATCGAGCCAGACGGTTTTCAATGGTGCGGGATCGAACGGGGCGGGCGCCGGGAGTGCGCCCGTCGCCGCTCCGAGCCGGCGGTTCTTCTTGTTGCCGTTGCTGATCATCACGTCGAAGCCGTCGGGATCCTTCACGTGAAAGCACTGAAAATCCTTGCCGTCATGATCGGCCACGGGATTCAGCCCGCGCTTGGTGAGCTCGGCTTCGACCTTCTTGGTGTTCCAAGGCTCAATGCCCCAGCAGAACGAATCCCACGCCGCCGTAAGGGGAGCACGGGGTCCGCCGCGTCCACCGCCGCCGCCGCCGCGTCCACCACGAGCCGCGACTGCCGTGCTTTCAGCCGGCGTCAGTACGCGCGGTGGCGGTGGCGGCGGAGCCGCATATCCACCGCGAAGCATCACGCCGCCCACGTCGTCGCCGATGTCGAGATACGCCTTGGTACCGTCGTCGCTGCGAATCTTCCAGTTCATGAGCGTCGCGTAGTACGCGGCCTCCTTCTTGTAGTCCGCGCACTGCAGCGAGAAGTGATCCATGTAGACCGTCTTCCAACCGGTGGGTGCGAATGGGGCCTTCCCCGGCGTCGTGTCGCAGCCCGGCGTGCCGGCGCGCGCGCCGCCGCAGCGGCCCTGCGCGAATACGTTCAGCGGAACGACTGCGGCGGCGGCGAAGCCGAGGGACTGCAGGAGCTGGCGACGCGAGATCGTGCCGCGGTCGAAATCGCTGAACAGCGTCGTGATCGCGTCATCCATATGGTCAAGACTCCGGCGGGTTGCAAACATGATGGGGGTCGCTGAGATGCTCGCGGAGGCTGGAATCCGCCGGGCAGAGTATGTTGCCGGTCGACGCGCGCGGCAAGCCGGCGCAATTGCCGGCGCAGTTGCCGTGCGCGCGGAGCGAGTCGCGCGACAGCTCGACTACTGGGTGCGCAGGCTTCGCTGCAGTTCCGGCGCGGTGTAATATGCGAACAACACCGACCCGCCTTCGATCATGTCGATGATCCGGGGAGCCGCGGACGGGGTCAGCGCCGGGCATCCTTCGCTCCGCCCAAGCCGTCCGGACTTGCGGATCATCTCCTCGCTGACGTACCACGCCCCGTGCACGACGATCCCGCGCGACAGGGCCTGGTCGTTGAGCCCGGGATCCAGGCCCTGGAGCCGAAGCGAGAGCCCGTTCTTGCCCTCGTATCTGTCCGCCGTCAGGAACGCGCCGAGGCTGGACTGGTAGCTGTTGGTCGTATTCGAGAATCGAGATGCCACGTCGTCTCCGCTGCCGCGGCCGTGCGCCACGAGTTCACTGGCCAGCACCGTTCCGTGACCGAGGTCGAACACCCAGAGGCGGCGCACGTGGCTTGGCAGTGAATAGTCGATCACCGTGAGCACGGTGCGCTTGACCGCCCCTGCAGCCGCGGCTTCGCGGTAGGCACCAAGCGCCGCATGGAGAACGGAAAGGCGAAGGCCCGATTGCTGAGCCGCGCGCTCGATCGTAGCCACGGTGGCGGAGTCGATGTGCGGGACCACGATGGGGTCGCGCAGCGGCTCTCCGGCGGCGACGCCGGAGAGCGGAGCGAACAACGACAGGGCAAAGAACGCCGCCCTCAGGCGGCCGGACGCATGAGCCAAATGCAACCTCTGTGACTTGTCGGGAAACGTCTCGGCCTGATCAGTACGGGGCCGCCATTCAACGCTCAAGCGGACAAGCGGCCGGACCCTCCGGCCGCTTGTTCAGTGCATCCGATTCACGGCCATAAACATCGGGCAGAAACCACACCAGGCCGTCCGCGGTCGCCAGCACGGTATTGTACTCTACAAGCACCGGAATGGTTCGCGGCACCGCCACCCGCCGGGTCCCGGGACCCGCCATCGCAGCGGCCACGCTGTCTTCGTTCCACGCCGGATGACCGCGCATGACCCAATTGGCGAGGTCGCGGGCGTCCTCCAGCCGGATGCACCCGTGGCTGAAGTCGCGCCGCACCATCGAGAAAAGCGCCTTGTTCGGGGTGTCGTGCAGGTAGACGTTGCTGTCGTTCGGGATCACGAACTTGACCAAGCCGAGTGGATTGGCGGCGCCCGGCCGTTGCCGCACGCGCAACCGTCCGGCTTTGAGCGCGCCGATCACATCCGGGGTTACCGCGTCGCCCAGCACATCGTCGCCCTGCCCCACCAATTCCATGTGCTCGCGATGCAGGTACGCCGAATCACGGCGCAGTTTCGGAATTATCTCCTTGACCAGAATGCTCCTCGGCACGTTCCAGTACGGCCAGAATTCGAGAAAGCGCAGCTGCTCGACCAGCGTCGGCGTGGGTGTGCGAACCGCCCGGCCCACGATCACCTTCATGTCGAACGCGGGCACGCTGTCCATGTCCGTACCGTCAAATGCGAACAGGCGGTACGCCGGCACGTTCACGATAATGAACGGACCGGCGACAATCGGCGGCTCCCGACGAATGCGCTCAAGGGACCGCTCGATCTGCGGCACACGGAGCGCCAGCGGAAACTGAAGGGCCGCCCGCGTCAGCGGTCCGATGATGCCGTCGTCGTCGAGGCCGTGCCGCATCTGGAAGCGCCGTACCGCTCCGACCACCGGCTCAGCATACCGGCCATCCGTGTCGGATGCTGCCGTGGCAGCGAGGTCACCGAGCGCGATCAGGCGCGCGCGCAACTGCGACACCATCGCGAGCGGATCGCCGGGCCGCACCACGCGGCTGGACGGCGTCGCGAATGCCGGGATCGTGGAATCGGCCGCGAGCGCGCGATACCGCGCCAAGGCGCGCACGAGCAACCGGTAGTCCAAGCGCCGTGCGAAGGTCGAATCGGCGAGCGACACCAGCGTGGCCGGACACGTCGCGCGACAGACGATGGCCGCGGGACGGCGGGCCGCCGATGGCAACGCCAACATCAGCGCAATTACAGCGTACAACGATGACGAGCCCATACTCATGGAGTATTCGTTTGCGGGCGCTCATCTGGTATCGGGGGTCCGCCCCTTGGGTGTAGGCATACCGCCGCCTCACAGCATCAACTGCCAATACCCCACATCGATCCACCGATCGAACTTGAGACCATTTTCCCTGAAGTGTGCGACTTTCTCGAATCCGAATTTCTCGTGAACGCGGACGCTCGCGGGGTCCAGATAGACGGTCACCTCGAACGTCACGATGGTATTCGCGACGTACTGGTTTTAGATGCGGGCCACGCGCTACCTGAGCACCGGCGCCACGCGCCGCTTGGTGGCCTGCTCGAACGCGTACGCGAGCTCGATCAGCCGCGGCTCGCTGCACGCGGTGCCCGTGAAGCTCACGCCGTAGGGCACCGCCTGCGCGTCGAATCCGGGCGGAAAGCCCGGCACCGGCGCG
>PMYN01000125.1:0-11182 GCA_003171215.1 Gemmatimonadota bacterium
GCCGGCGACAACGGAACCAGCCAGGTATCAACAACGTGTTCGGGAAGCTCGGTTCTCGCGCGATCGAGAAGGCGAGACCAAGCTTCTGCTGCTGTGAGGGTCATTTCGTGCCGAACAGGTGTGGATAAAGGCGGGGGCCGATACTACCTGTCGGATGTGGACAAGTCAACACTCGCGAGAGCAAACCAGTGATGCCGGGACTTGTTCTATCTCCAACGCTCGACTACGTTTAGCGTTCTGTCGTACTACGCGCTGGCAAGCATTTTTTGGAGCTGAAATGGGGAAGCCAACTTACCGTCCGCGGAACAAGCGTCGCATCGCAACGCATGGGTTTCGTACCCGGATGGAGACGAAGTGGGGAAGAGAGACGCTGAGCCGCCGTCGGAAGAAAGGGCGCAAGCGCCTGACCGTCAAGCTGCCGTCGAAGTACGCCGGCATCTGACCATCGCCGCTTCCCGCGCGCCTATCGGCTGACGCGGGAAGGCGCGCTCGAGGCGGTCCGCCTGCAAGGGAAGCGATTCCGAACCACGCACCTCGAGGTTCGTTACATCGCTTCCCTTCTGCGTCATCCCAGGGCAGGCATCATCGTGCCGCGACATTCGCACTCCGCCGTCGATCGCAATCGTGTGAAACGCAGGCTTCGCGAAATCGTACGGCTTGACGTGCTCCCTGCCCTGCCGAATGTCGACTTGGTCGTGCGAGCTCTTCCCTCGGCGTATGCGGCTGGTATCGCGGAATTGCGCGAGCAGTGCATGCGCGCATGCAGTCGCATTCAGGGCGCAGCGTGATGCGCCGGATCCTCATTCTGTTCGTTCGCGCGTACCAGGCCGGGATTTCGCCTCTGCTTCCACCATCGTGCCGCTATTATCCATCCTGCTCCGCATACGCGATCGAGGCGCTGGAGAAGCACGGCGCATTGCGAGGCGGATGGCTGGCGATTCGCCGTATCTCCCGGTGTCATCCTTTTCGGCCTGGCGGATTTGATCCTGTTCCCTAACTCTCGCGCATCTCGCTGATGGATAAGCGCCTTCCGCTCGCCGCGGCACTGATCGTCCTCGTGCTCTTTGGTGTGCCGCTGCTCTTCCAGCGGCCGCCGGTTCCTCCGCAGCGCGTCACCGCGGATTCGGTTGCCAAGCAACCGGCGCCGGATGCCGCGGTTGCCCATACCGTTCCGGCGGTGCAAGCGAACATCGCACGCACGGACACACTGGCCGCCGTGAAGGTCGACACGATCGTGGCGCGCACAGCCGTGAGCACGACGTGGTTCAGCTCGCTCGGCGCCGCGCCGCTCGCGATACAGGCAGATAGTTATCCAGCGCTTAACGGCAAGGGCGGCCGGGTCGTGCTCAAGCACGCGCAGGAACCGCTGCTTCGGTTTCGCGTGATCACGCCGACGGACACCATCGCGCTCGACAGGATGGTGTTCTCCTCTGCAAGGAGCAGCGGTGCGAATGGAGGAAGCGTCGTCACGTTCACCGGATCGAACGGAAGGCAGCAGGCGACGGTTCGCTACGATCTCGTGAACGACAACTATCTCACGACGATCACGGTGAACGTGATGGGAGCGGCGAGCCCCGCGTTCCTGCTCGTGGACCTGCCCGGCGGGTTCGATACACAGGAAGCAGACACGCTCGGCGACATGCGCGCGCTCGCGTATTCGGTGAAACCGGTGACGCAGAGTGCGCGCGGGACGCCGTTCACCAAGCTCGACTCCGGCGAGAAGAAGCTGGAGCCCGGGCCGCTCACGTGGGTGGTGGCAAAGAGCAAGTATTTCCTCGTGGGATTGCTGCAGCCGGTGGGCGGGAAACCGTTTGCCGAGGCGCACTTCGAGGGCGGCGTGCGCACGAGAAAGCAGGCGACGAACGGGTTTGCCACGGCGGTGATGCCGCTCGACAGCGGGCGCGTGACGTTTGAGATGTATGCAGGCCCGCAGTCGTGGAGGCGGCTCCACGACCTCGGCCGGGAGTTCGAAACGGCGAATCCGTATGGCGGGTGGCTGCAGGCGGTCGTGCAGCCGTTCTCGACGATCGTCATGCGCGTCGTGCTCTGGATGAAGAAGACCACGCACCTCAGCTACGGATGGGTGCTGGTGATCTTCGGCGTGACGGTGCGCCTGCTCATGTGGCCGCTGAACCAGGGCGCTATGCGCACGAGCCTCAAGATGCAGCGCATCCAGCCCGAGCTCACCGAGGTGCAGAAGAAGTACAAGAGCGACCCGCAGAAGCAACAGGCGGAGATCATGCGGGTGTACAAGGAACACGGGATGAGTCCGTTCAGCGCGTTCTCGGGGTGTCTGCCGATGCTGATCCCGATGCCCGTGTTCTTCGCGTTGTTCTTCGTGTTCCAGAACACCATCGAGTTCCGCGGCGTGCCGTTCCTGTGGCTGCACGACATCTCGCTGCACGATCCGTATTACATCCTGCCGATCGTGATGGGCGCATCGATGCTCCTGATCTCGTGGATCGGCATGCGCAATGCGCCGCCGAACCCGCAGGCCAAGATGATGATGTACATGATGCCGGCGATGTTCGTGCTCATCCTATTCAACACGGCAGCGGGACTCAGTATCTACTACCTCACGCAGAACATCGCCTCGCTACCACAGCAGTGGCTCATCTCGAATGAGCGGGCGAAGGCCAAGAAAAGCGGCTGACGGCGCGCCTCGCGCACCGCGCGTGCGCGAGGACACCATCGTGGCTGTTGCGACAGCTCCGGGGCGCGGCGCGATCGCCGTTGTGCGCGTGAGCGGTGCGGACGCACTGCGCATCTGCCGCAGGATCGCGCTGCCGCACACCGGATGGCCCGTGTGCGCGCGGGAAGCGACACGCTGCCGCATCCACGACGTCGACGATCCGGCGAGCACGATTGACGACGGCTTGGTGACGGTCTTTCCGGCGCCGCGTTCCTACACGGGCGAAACGATCGTCGAACTCGGCGTGCATGGCGGCACGTACGTGCCGGCGGCGGTACTCGCCGCGATCGTGCATGCCGGCGCGCGGCCGGCGCAGCCCGGCGAGTTCACCGAGCGCGCGGTGCTGAACGGCAAGCTTGACCTCCTGCGCGCCGAGGCCATCGGCGATCTCATCGACGCGCGCTCGCGTGCCGCGCACCGGATGGCCTTGCAGCAGCTCTCCGGCGCGCTGTCGCGTCGTCTGGCGTCGTTGCGGGCCCGCGTCATCGAGATCGAGGCGCTGCTCGCGTACGACGTGGACTTTCCCGGCGAGGACGACGGCACTCTGCCGCGCCAGCGCGTGCTCGAGGCGTGCGACGCGACGATCGCTTCGCTGGACGAGCTGTTGGCGACGGCGCCGGCCGCCATACTCGGGCGCGAGGGCGCGACGGTAGTGCTCGCCGGGCCGCCGAACGCTGGAAAATCGTCGCTGCTCAATGCGCTGGTCGGCGAGTCGCGCGTCATCGTGAGCGAGACGCCTGGCACCACACGCGATGCCGTGGACGTGCTGCTCGAACACGACCCGTGGCCGCTGCGCCTGGTGGACACGGCGGGGCTCCGTGACGACGCGGATCCGGTCGAACGGCTCGGTATCGAGGTGAGCACGCGCTGGCTGGCGCAGGCACACGTGGTGGTGGCGTGCGCCGAGACCGTCGAGTCGCTCGAGGCGGCGATGGTTGCGATCGGAATGCTGTCGCGCGCGCCCATCGTGGGGGCGCTCACGAAGTGTGATTTGGCAACAACAAGTGAAGAAATTCCGCCGATGATCCCGCCCGTCGTTCGCGTCAGCGCGACGAGCGGCGCGGGGCTCGTCGCGCTTCTCGATCAGGTGACGATGGCCGTGCTCGCCACCACCGGCACCGCCGAGGCGGACACGCCGATGGTGACACGCGCGCGGCATCGCACGGCACTCGAGCGCGCCCGTGCGGAATTGGAGGCGTTCCGCGAGCTGTGGAGTGCGGGCGTGCTGCCCACGCCGGTGGCCGCGGTGCACGTGCGCGAGGCGTCGCTGGCGCTCGACGAGTTGATCGGCGCCGTAGACGTGGACGACGTCCTCGCGCGCGTGTTCTCGACCTTCTGTGTAGGCAAGTAGCCTGGAACGATCTTCCTGCTGGTTCAGGCGGTGCGCGCGGCGGAGTCGGAGAGCGAAGTGATCTCGAGTGCGCCGGCGCGCAGCGCCCAAGGCAGGCCGCGCTCGGCGATCGCGTCCTCCACCATCCGTGCGCCCAGGAAGTACCCCGCGCGTTCCGGAAGGATGTAGCGCTGCACCGTGCGCGACTCGTCGCTCATGCCACCGGAGAGATACCGGAGGCGGAGGCCGAGGCCCGCGCGATCGAGGTCGTCTGCCACGGCGCGCGACAGCACCGCCTCGAGCTCGCGGATGCGCGCGTACTGCTTGCGGGCATAGCCGAAATACTCCCACGGCGCGTGCCCGGGGCTGAAACGCCTCGACGCCTGGACGGCGAGCCCCTCGTTGACGAGGTGTTCGCGCAGGGTCGCACCGCGCCCGGTTTCCCAGTATGAGTAATAGCCGCCGGCTTCCGCGACGAGCTGGCGCATCTCGCTGCGGCTCTGCGGCGACGTGTAGCGCACGCAATGGGCGATTTCGTGCGCGAGCCACATTGGGATCAGTTCGGGGTCGAGCCCGAGTCCGCGCGTGGTGGGATTCGCAACGCTCGTGAAGTGTTCGACGCATACGAACGCGATGCCGCGGCCGTCGACCACCATCTCTCCCGCGTTCGCGGCGCCGACGCCGACCATGAGGACGACGTCGATGTTGCTGTCGACCTCGAACAGCAGCCCGCACTGCTCTTCCGTCGCGCGCGCCAGCGCGATGACATCGGCGCGGCCGAGCATCGCGCGCAGGTCCTCGCGATCGGCGCGCACCGTGTCACGCACGACTTCCTGAAAGTGTGGACCGGAGGGCTCGATGACGTAATTGTGCCAGTACGCCTCGAGTAGCGAACGGTGCGCTTCGAAGTACCGGTGGTATGCGGCGGCCGGGTCCGTGCTTTGCAATACCGCGAAGAAATCGGGCAGCAGATTGATCAGCATGAACCGGAGGCGATTTCCTGTGCGCTCGGGGTGCGACGACGGGACTGCGTGGGGCGACGCAACCGCGCGGAATGTACAGGCGCTCGTGATTGCGAACAAGAGCACGTGTATGCAAGCCAGTTCCCGGATACACGACGCGCGCGCGCCGGAAAGGTCACGATTCCACTGAACGACTTGTTACATAGCGAAGTGTCAGCGCGTGCCGAACAGGCGATCGCCCGCGTCGCCGAGCCCAGGAAGAATGTAGCCGCGCTCATTCAACTCGCGATCGAGCGCGGCGCACAGGATCGGAACGTCGGGGTGTGCGGCGCGCACGCGCTCGACGCCGAGCGGCGATGCGACGAGACAAAGAAAACGGATGCGGACCGCGCCCGCCTTTTTGAGTGAATTGATCGCGGCGATGGCGCTCCCGCCGGTTGCGAGCATTGGATCGAGAAGCAGGAAGTCACGCTCGCCGGCATCGGCCGGAATCTTGAAGTAGTAGTCGACCGGCTCGAGCGTCTCATGGTCGCGATAGAGCCCGATGTGGCCGACGCGCGCCGACGGCACGAGCTTGAGAATTCCCTCGACCATGCCGAGTCCCGCGCGCAGGATCGGCACGAGCGTGAGCTTCTTGCCGCTCACGCGCCGGCCCGTCATGCGCTCCAGCGGCGTCTCGATCTCCACCGGTTCGAGCGCGAGATCGCTGGTGGCCTCGTATGCCATGAGCATCGCGATCTCGTCGACGAGCTCCTTGAATATCTTCGTCGGCGTGCGCCGGTCGCGCAGGATGGTAAGCTTGTGCTGTACCAGCGGGTGCCGAACGATGAACAATCCGGGAAGAACAGGGGTGGTGGTCATGGTGCTGATACTACTATTTTCGCCCTCATGAAAGAATACCAAGCAGTCATCCTGAAATTGACCCAGCGCACGCGCGAAGACGAAGACGCGCTCACCGACTTGCTGAACGAGCGTAGCCGTGGCGGGTGGGAACCGGCGATGATGTCGCAGGACGCGCTGCGCCTGACGGTCGTATTCTCGAGGCGTGGCGAACCTGCGCGCTAGCGCGAGGCGAGCGCAGCGCCGGCCGCATGACTGATATCCTCTTTCATGGTGCGGCCCGCGAGGTCACGGGCTCGTGCCATATCCTGCACGTCAACGGCAGCACCGTGCTGCTCGACTGCGGGCTCTTTCAGGGGCATCGCGCGGACGTCCGGCGGAAGAACCTGAAGCTGCCGGTGGACATCGCAAGCATCGACGCGATTGTGCTGTCGCACGCGCACATCGATCACGCCGGCCGCCTGCCGTTCCTCGCACGCGAAGGCTACGCGAAGAAGATCTTCGCCACCACGGCGACACTCGATCTATGCGAGCCCATGCTCGCGGACTCCGCGCACATTCAGGAGCAGGACGCGGCGTTCCTCTCGCGGCACCACAAGGAACACTTCGACCCGCTCTACGCGATGCGGGACGCCGTGCGCGCGATGGAGTTGATGCAGGGGGTTCGCTACGACCAGCCGTTCGACGTCGTGCCGGGCCTGAGGGCGACATTCGTGGACGCAGGACACATCCTCGGGTCCGCCTCGGTAATCCTCGATTGCACGAGCGACGGCATGACGAAGCGGCTGGTGTTCAGCGGAGACATCGGGCGAAAGGGGCTTCCGATCATCCGCGATCCCGTGTCACCCCCGGGCGCGGACACGGTGATCATGGAGAGCACGTACGGCAACCGCGACCATACGAGCGTAGCTGGCGCGAAAGACGAGCTCGGGCGCGTCGTGCGCGAAACCGCGGCGCGCGGAGGACGGGTGATGATTCCCGCGTTCGCGGTCGGCCGAACGCAGGAGATCGTCCTCGCGCTGCACGAGCTTGCCGACGTCGGCACGATTCCGAGGCTGCCGGTCTATATCGACAGTCCCCTCGCGACGAAAGCGACGGCCGTGTTCGACGCTCACCGCGAGGTGTACGACGACTCGGAGCCGTTCATTCACGAGCACATCGGCGGCGGCGAACCGCTGTTCCGGTTCCCGATGGTGCAGTACACGCAGAGCGTCGAGGAGTCGAAGGCGCTCAACCAGAAGCACGGCCCAATGGTGATCATCGCGGCCTCCGGCATGGCGGAGTCGGGACGGATCCTGCATCACCTGCTCAATGGCGCGGCCGACCCGCGCAACACGATTCTCGTCGTCGGATTCATGGCGGAAGGAACGCTTGGGCGGAAGATCGTCGAAAAACAGCCGATGATCCGTGTGTACGGCGAGGAGGTGCCGCTGCGGGCTCGCGTCGAAATCATCACCGGCTACAGTGCGCATGCCGACCGCACCGAGCTTCGCGCGTGGATCGATGAGGTTCGCGCGCAATCGCCGTCGCTCTCCGACGTGTGGCTCGTGCATGGCGAGCCCGACGCGCAGGACGCGTTCGCGGGGACGCTGAATGGGAACGGCTACCGTGCGCATTGTCCCGCCACGGGGACGCTCACGACGCTCTGAAGCCGCCGCCGGCGCTCATCTTCCACTACCGCGCGCGCGCCGGTTTCGTAGCTTGCCGACATGCTGCGTCCGGAGCGTCCCTTCTATTTGCGTCGTCGGGTGGTCCTCGGAGCCGCCGGCGCGATTGCCGTGCTATGGCTTGGATCGGTCGGTGCCGTACTGACCTGGGCGCTGCAGGACGACGCGAGAAAGGCCGATGCCATCGTGGTCATGGGCGCGGCGCAATACCAGGGAAAGCCCTCTCCCGTGCTCCGCGCGCGGCTCGATCACGCGCTCGCGCTCTGGCAGCGGGGGCTCGCCCCGAGGCTGCTCCTGACCGGGGGCATCGGCGAGGGCGACACGGCATCGGAAGCCGCCGTGAGCCGCGTCTATGTGATGAACCACGGCGTCCCCGACACCGCGATCCTGCTTGAGCATGACGGGCGCACGTCGGCACAATCGCTGCGCGCGGCCGTGGACCTGCTCCATGCGAGGGGGCTCGGCACCGCCGTGGTCGTGAGCGATCCGTTCCACATGCTGCGGCTCGAAATTCTGGGACGCCGATACGGCATCGATCCCTACACGTCGCCGGCACTGCCCGCGCCCGGCGCGCAGCACCTGCTGCGCCGTTGGGGGAATCTCCTCGCCGAATCGATCAAGGCGCCGCTCGCGCTGCTCGTGGACTGGTAGCGCGTGCTTGAAGGTGGAACCGCGGCACGCGCTTAGATTTCCGCCGATGCCGATACCACTCGACACATACCGCCTGCGGAATGGGCTGTTTGTCACTCTCTCCGAGGATCACTCGGCGCCGATCGTCGCGGTGAACCTCTGGTATCACGTCGGATCAGCGAACGAGCGCGAAGGGCGCACCGGATTCGCGCACCTGTTCGAGCACATGTTGTTTCAGGGATCGGAACATGTCGGCGCGAACGAGCACTTCGAGCTCATTCAGCGCGCGGGCGGCACGCTCAATGGTTCCACCTGGCTCGATCGCACGAATTACTTTGAAACGGTGCCATCGAACCAGCTCGCGGTGGCGCTCTGGCTCGAGGCCGACCGGATGGGCGCGCTGCTGCCGGCGATGACGCAGCAGAAGCTCGACACGCAGCGTGACGTGGTGAAGAACGAACGGCGTTGGTCGGTGGACAACCAACCCTACGGTACGTGGTGGGAGCGGCTGCCCTCGCTCGCATTTCCACCGTCGCATCCGTTCCACCACTCGCTCATCGGGTCGTTCGAAGATCTCACCGCCGCAAGCCTCGAAGACATCGAACAGTTCTTCCGTACGTTCTATACGCCGGACAACGCGGTGCTCACGATCGCCGGCGATTTCGATCCGGCGGAGGCACGCGCGCTGGTGGAGCAATACTTCGGCGACATTCCCCGCGGCGTGGGGAAACCGCCGCTTGCGGCCATGGCCGTGCCGGCGAGATTCGGCGAATGGCGCCGTGAGGTCGTGGAGGACGACGTGATGCTCCCGCGGCTCTTCCTGGCGTTCCGCTCGCCGCCATTCGGAACGGACGGCTACTATGCGGCGAGCGTGTGCGGCGCCGTGCTCGGCATGCGCCGGGGCAGCCGGCTGCATCGCACGCTCGTGCGCGAGCAGGAGGTTGCGTCGGAGGCGACGGCCTTCACGTTCGACCTCAGCGAAGGATCGGACCTGTTGATCATCGACGTGACCGCACGTCCGGGCGTCGGCGTGGAACTGCTCGAGACAGCCGTGGCGGTACAGGTCGACCAGCTTCGGCGCGACGGCGTAACCGGCGCCGAAGTCGAACGTGCCGTGGCGCTGATCGAGACCGATTTTGTTTCTGCGATGCAATCCGCCGGTGAGCGCGCAGACAAACTCTCGCAGTTTGCGACGTACTTCGGCGACCCGGCGCTGGCGAACGTGCAGACGGACCGCTATCGCGCAGTGACGGCCAGCGCGGTGAACGCCTTCGCCCGTGAAGCACTTGGCGCAGACAACCGGGTGTCGCTGGTGTATGTCCCGCGCTCGGGTGAGGCAGCCGCATGACCACCGCTCCCAGGCCAGCGCCGGGAAGTCCGCGAGACTATTCATTTCCGTCGATCGAGCGATCGACACTCCCGAACGGCATGCGCATCGCGGTCGCGCCGATGCCGCGCCTTCCACTCGTTACAGTGCTGGCGCTCGTCGATGCGGGTGCGTCGTGCGACGCCGCCGGGCGCGAGGGGGCGGCCTCGCTGACAATTCGCGCACTGGCCGAGGGAACGACGCGACTCGACGGCGCGACGCTCACGGAAAAGTTCGAATTGCTGGGTACAGGGCTGTCGAGCTCGAGTGACTGGGACGACGCGACCGCGCACATTGCCGTCACGCCGGAACGTCTGGACCCCGCGATGGCGCTACTCGGCGAAGTGCTGACCACTCCTGCGTTCGCACCGAAGGACGTGGAGCGCCTCAAGGGCGAGCGCCTGGCCGAACTGATGCAGCAGCAGGTCGAACCGCGCGGCCTCGCGGACGACAAATTCGCCGAATATCTCTTCGTGCCGGGATCGCGCTACGCGCTCCCCGAGGGCGGCAGCATGACGTCCGTGCGCGCCCTGGACGCAGGACAGCTGCGTGCGCTCCACTCCGCGCGATATGTGCCGGGAGCGACGACGCTCGTCTTCGCGGGCGACGTCACCAGCGCACGGGCGGTGCAGCTCGCCGAGCGCGCATTCGGCGGGTGGCACGGCGCGATGCCGCCCGGCGCGCGCGTGGACGACCGCGTGTCTTCCGCGGGGCGGCAGGTGCACATCGTGAACAAAGCGGGCGCGCCGCAGTCGGAACTGCGCATCGGCCACGGCGGCGTGCCGCGGAGCCACGCGGACTATTTCGCGATCGTCGTGATGAATGCACTGCTCGGCGGGCTGTTCTCCTCGCGCATCAACCTCAACCTGCGCGAACGAAACGCGTTCACCTATGGAGCGCGCTCGTCGTTCGAATGGCGGCGCGGCGCAGGCCCGTTCGTGGTGTCGACCGCCGTGAAGACGGAAGTGAGCGACGCGGCCGCGCGCGAGATCCTGCTCGAGATCGGCAAGATGCGCGAAGAGAAGGTGAGCGCGGACGAACTCTCCCTCGCGACCGCGTATCTCGACGGCGTGTTTCCCATTCGCTACGAGACGACGAACGCGGTGGCGCAGGCAATCGCAATCGCGCAGGTCTACGGACTCGGCGACGACTATTACACGCGTTACCGCGAACACATCCGCGCGGTCACCGCTGACGACGTCCTGCGCGCCGCGCAGAACTTCCTCCATCCGGAGAATCTGCTCGTCCTCGCCGTGGGCGATGCAACCGCCATTCGCGCGCCGATGGAGCAGCTCGGAGCCGGGGCGGTGAGCGTCCACGAGGCTCCGGCGGAAGACGGAGCGCCGGCATGAGCGACGACGCGCGCATCAAGAGCACGCGGGTCTACACGGGCCGCGTGATCAGTCTCGACGTCGACCAGGTGCGCTTCCCGGATGGAACAACCGGCGAGCTCGAGATCATCCGGCACCCCGGGGCGAGTGCGATCGTTCCGTTCGTGAGCGATCCCCGGGGCGCAGATCCACAGGTGCTGCTCCTCAAGCAATACCGCTACGCCACCGGCGGCACACTCTATGAAATTCCGGCGGGGCGCCTCGAGCCGGGTGAGCTCCCCGAGGCGTGCGCGCGACGCGAACTGCTCGAGGAGACCGGCTGCACGGCGGAGGCAATCGTTCCGCTGACGTCGATGTTCACGAC
>PMYN01000125.1:11196-12142 GCA_003171215.1 Gemmatimonadota bacterium
CGGGAGGCCGATGAGTTCATGGAAATCGAAACCGTCGCCCTTTCCGTGGCGCTTCAAATGGTGGAGCGCGGGGGAATCCAGGATGCGAAGACAGCGCTCGGCCTCCTCTTCGTGGCGGGCTTTCGCGTCGGGCTGTAATTGCGTGCGAAACGATTCCGCATGATGAGGTCGTAGCGGTTTTGTGTCCGGAAATGAGGACAGCGTCCTCCAGCCGGCCGGACGACCGGCAAAACGACATGTTCGCCAACACATTGTCTAACAACGAGTTATGATGTTCGGCAACCGGACAATGTTACGGCACGGCCCATGCACTCTCCTATCGCGGAAACAAGGGTTCTCGCTGATCGGAGGATATGCTCATGGGACGCACCGCCCTGAAGACCGAGGTTCTCAACGCGCCGACGTTCCGCGCGCTCGCGGATCTACGTGAGCTGGAAGACACGGCATTGGTCAACGCGTATCTCGGCGGAGAGACTCGCAGCTTTGATGTGCTGGTGGAGCGCTACCAGACGCGCCTGCTGAACTTCGTTTATCGCATCGTCGGCGACAGGGAACGCGCCGAGGATCTCGTGCAGGAAGTCTTCGTGCGCGTGTACCGGCACCTCGGGCGCTTCGATCGGTCGAAGAAGTTCTCGACCTGGATCTATACGATCGCGTCGAACTTGGCGAAGAACGAACTGCGCAATCGCTCGCGCAATCCGCTCGTGCTGTTCACGTCGATGACGAAGGGATGGGAGGACGAGGAGCGTCCGCTCGAGTTTGAGGATCCGTCATCGCGACCCGATGACTTGTTTCGGAAGCGGCACGTACGCGAGTTGGTGGAGTCGTCGGTGGCGCAGTTGCCGACGCATCATCGGGAAGTGTTCGTGCTGCGCGAGATCGAGGGGCGCTCGTACGAAGAGATCGCCGAGATCACGCATTGCAACCTGGGAACGGTGAAGTCGCG
>PMYN01000103.1:0-178 GCA_003171215.1 Gemmatimonadota bacterium
GTGTACCCCTGCGCGTCCTGCGGAGCGATGACGAGATCGCGGAGCGAGCGGGGGAGTTCGCTCCTGGCCCACTCGAAATACAGCTCGAACCGGTCCTTCGGAAAAATCCAGCGGCCGAAGAGCGACATCATCTGGTCGCCCTTGAGCGAGTCGGAGCGCGTAACCGGTGTGCCGGACG
>PMYN01000103.1:241-17366 GCA_003171215.1 Gemmatimonadota bacterium
AAGTAGATCGACTCCGTGAGCGCTCCGCCGATGAGGCGCCATTCGAAGTCGCCTGCGCGAGTGACTATCGGCCGTGCAGAGCGGACGAACATGTGCGGCACGCCCTCGGCCTGGTTGCTCATCAGCAGGGCGTTGCGGACCCCGGGTCCCCACCATTGATTCTCGCTCGACACACCTGCATCGACGGCGTCGAGATGCAGGGTGAACGAACTCTGCCCCGGCGATGCGAGCGCCCAGGGTTTATCGCCGAAGCGCAGCGGCAAGTCCGCCGACTGATTTCCGGTGTGCCAAGGCGAGGACCACGCGCTTCGGCCCGGCGCCGTTCCCGGAAACACTTCGAACCCGAGGTTCTGACTGTACGTGTATTCTGGCGCGAGAATGAGCGTGACGAATTTGCTCGTAAATCCTGCGCCGGCTCGCACGATTGTGCTCGCGCCGCGGCCCGACCACATGGCGCCGTCGTTCAGGCTCAGTGGGATTCGCGAGTTGTATGTGACGGCTAGCTCGGGGGCGAGCACAAACGCGCGGGGACGGCAGACGGCGGACGGCGGACGGCAGATTAGCGAAGAGTCGTTGAGCGATGAGGCGGTGCGGATCAGGAAGCCGGTCGTCGACGCGCTGTCGGATAGTTGCGCGAGGCGCAGGCGGTCTTCCGCGACGCTGCCGATGGTCGTGAGTGCGCGGACTTGCGCATGGACAAGCGCCGGTGGGAGCCAGATGAGTGTGGCGAGAGCGATGGTGCTGAAGCGGCATATGCGCATTGAAGGGGAAATGTGATGCGGCGATGCGTCCGGGGGCAGGGTGTGCGGGCTGTAATGATTCTCGCGATCGCGCTGGCCGCGCGGAACGCCCAAGCTCAGGTGACCGCCGGGACGAGGTCATGGGCCGAGATGACCACGGGGAGCGAGCTGGAGCAGTACCTGCGGGTGCTGCAGCTCACCGGCGCCGCGCCGCTCGCTCAGCTGTCCTTGCGGGGATGGTCCGCCTTCGAGCGCGATTCGCTGCTGCCGCGCGGCGAGTCGCATCCGTGGGGCTCGGCGATGATCGCACCGGCGAAGCGGCCGGCGTTCTCGTTCGAGCCCATTCGGCCGCAGCTGCAGCTGATCGGGAACAGCGGGTGGCCGTACGGATCGAACGACGGCGCGATCTGGGCGGGGCGGGGACTCACAACGGCGGTGAGCGGCGGATTCGAACTGCGCGGTGGGCCGCTCACGGTGGTGATCGATCCCGTGTTCTTTCGCGCGGAGAATCAGGCGTTCGCCATGCAGCCGGTGCCGTTGTCGGTGCGCGGCGCGCCGTACAACGACCCCGTGACTCCCGGAAACATCGACCTCCCGCAGCGGTTCGGCAGCGCGGCGTATCAGCGATTCGATCCGGGACAGAGCACGATTCGCCTCGACCTGTTCGGCCTGACGATAGGCGCGAGCACGGCGAACGAGATCTGGGGGCCCGCCATCACGTCGCCCATCATCCTCGGCAACAACGCGGCCGGAATTCCCCGGATATTCCTCGGAACTTCCGAGCCGTTGAATATCGGCATCGGGCGAATTCATGGGAGAATGTTTCTCGGTCAAACAGGGCAGAGCGACTGGTCGCCCATCGATACCACCGGCGGCAAGCGGCTCGCGGCGGGGCTCGTTGGGGTGTTCGAGCCGCGTGGCACGCACGGCGTGGAGATTGGTTTCGGCCGATTCTT
Source organism: Gemmatimonadota bacterium (assembly GCA_003171215.1). Lineage (GTDB taxonomy): Bacteria > Gemmatimonadota > Gemmatimonadetes > Gemmatimonadales > Gemmatimonadaceae > Fen-1231. The sequence goes on from PMYN01000103.1 coordinate 1,938, forward strand.
TCACCGCTTCTGGCCGAGCAATGGACTTTCGCTCAGCGATCTCTCGATTCCACTTGGGAACTTCCTGAATCACGGTGTGGATCCGGCCGCGTCGGCGACGGGAACGGCCGACAACCAGCTGTTCAGCGTGTTCGCACGCGTGGTACTGCCGCACAGCGGCCTCGAACTCTACGGAGAATACGGCCGGGAGGATCACTCGTACGATTTTCGCGATCTCGCGGGGGAGCCCGACCACATCAGCGCCTACACGTTCGGCCTGATGCACACGTGGCGTTCTGAAGCATCCGTGACCGTCACGGCGTTGCGTGCTGAGGTCACGAACAGCCGCGTGACCGACATCGCAGGCGGACGGGGAGAGGGCCTGTTTTACGAGCATTCGCCCATCGCCCAGGGCCACACGCAGTTCGGTCAGTTGCTCGGCTCGGCCGCCGTGCGTGGGGGAGGCGGCGCGACGGTCGCGCTCGATCGCTATTCGCCGGATGGCCGCGTCACGTTCTCTTTCACGCGAACCGATGAGGCCGGCGAAGTGGAGGGAGGACTCGGCACCGGCGCGACGTCGGCGCTCACGATGGATGTGCTTCGGTTCCACCGCGGGTTCGATCTCTCCGGTCAGCTCGGCGTAGTCTTCGACACCGGAGTGCAGAGTTCGACGGATCGCTTGCAGCTTCACGCCTCGATCGGCGCGCGCTTTCCCGTAGGCTTCTGAAGCTTTCTGAAGCTGCCGCCGCCTATGGGTGCCTGATGATGGCGTAGGCTGTGAGCAACGCGGTGATGATCCCCGTGAAGGTGGCGATCGTCTGCATCGAAGGGCCGTTGCTCAGCGTGTCCCTCACCGGGACGATGATGGTGGCTCCCGCGCGAGGCGTGGGATCGGACCGAAACAGCAGGGCGACCCGGTGGCGGCTTTCGATCTTGCCGTTGGGCTGGACCACGTAGGCCAACTTCGCGTCGGCAATCCGGCTCGGCCCGCCCGCAGATCGGATATAGTGCTCGAGCTTCTCTCCACGTCCGATCGCGACGATCGTGGGCGCGTTCACCGCGCCCTTGATCTCGACGGTCGCCCGCTGAGTGGGAACGTCGAGCGAATCGCCGTTCTCGAGCAGCAAGTTGTCCGGATCCTTGCCGTCATGCAGGGCAGAAGTGAGATCGAGACCCACGCGCGTCGCCGTATCGTTCCTGGCGCGCACGCTGTCGATGAGGCCCTGATAGCTCGTCGCGGCGCGGCGGCGCGAGTAGTACGCCCCGTCGGGATTCGCCTCGGGCGTCAGGCCGCCGGCGCGCTTTAGCAGGTCGCCGATGCGCTCACTCTTGTTCTCGATGGTGTACTTGCCTGGCCAACGAACTTCACCGGTGACGACGACGGTCTTGAGGAACTTCCAGTCCGGCTGGAGCAGGACCAGGACGTTGTCGTACGCCTGGAGCACGACCTCGGCGCCCGGGCCGGAAGGTGCGGGGAGTCCCGGCGGTCCCTGATAACGCCCGTCCGGCCCGCGATCGAAGATGTAACTGGAATCGAGCGGCACGCGCATCGTGCGTGCGGTGACGCCGCCGGCGCGATCGAGCGGAAGGCGGGCAATCTCCGCGTCCTTCAGCGACGCGCTCTCCTGCAGGCCGCCGGCGAGCAGCGCAAGATCGCGCATCGTCATTCCTTCGCGATACGGATACTGCCCGGGCCTTCGCACGGCCCCGCTGATGGCGACGTAGCGCGGCGAGCGAAACTCGGTGCGCGCGAATACCATGATCTCGTCGTCGTCGCGGAGCGTGGGGTCGGTACCGAGAATCGCGCCCGTGGTGTCGCGAAGCGACGCGCGCAGCTGCGAGCGGGTGGAGTCGGTCTCGAGTCTTGAGACGAGCACCTCGCCGAGGTACGAATCCGGCTTCGCGCCGCCGGCGCGGCGCAGGGCCTGCGAGAGCGTCATGCCGGCGGTGAAGCCCTGCGTGCCGGGGAGCCAGACGTTGCCGCTGACCGCGATGCGGCTGCGGACGCGTAGGTCAACCGGTTCGACGCGCACCACGTCGCCGGGCTCCACGCGCAGCGCCGGCACGTTCCCCCCGGCGAGCTGGTCGGAGGTTACCTGAAGAAGTACACGATCGCGCCCGGCGCCGCTGCGCTGCGACGGCGGCGTGATGCGCTCGATCTGCAAGCGTTGGCGGCCCGCGGTGGCGCTGAAGCCGCCCGCCGCGTTCACGAGATCGGCGAGCGTCTCGCCATCCTTGAGCTCATAGGTCGCGGGGCGATTCACCTCGCCCGCGATGCGAACGTGCGCGCCGTGCACCGGAACGAAGACGATGTCGCCATTCTCGAGGCGCACGTCGCCGCTCGCGTCTCCGCGGAGGAGATAGTCATAGACGTCGAGCGTCGCGATGATCTTGCCGCCGCGGCGCACGCTGATTTTTCGCAGCGAGCCGATATCGCTCGGGCCGCCGGCCGCGTAGAGCGCGGTGAGCGCGGTGCCGGCGCTCGAGATGCGATAGCTCCCCGGCCGCTCGACGTCGCCGTTCACGAAGATCTGGTTGCTGCGAAGCTTGGAGACACTCACAGAAAAGTGCGTAGTGGCGCCCTCGCGCTTCACGCCCGAGTACACGCGACCGAGCCGTGTGTACAGCACGGACTCGAGTTCGGCGAGCGTGAGATTCGCGACCGGGATCTGCCCGACCTGCGGGATGAGGACGAAACCTTCGCGCGTCACGTCGAGCGTGCGCGTGAGCTCCACGTCGCCCGTGAGGATCAGCACGAGCTGATCGCCGGGGCCGAGCCGATAGTTCGCGTCAACCGGGCCGGCGAGGTTCGGCTGGAACTCGCTCGTCGCCGATCGGAACACGTTCAGGCCGAAGATCTGCTCGCTTGCCGCGATCTTCGCCGTTTCGGCGGCGGCGGCGGGCAGCCCGGCCGGGACCGCCGCGCGGCGAGGGCGCAATGACCGTTGATACTGGTTGATCGAGCCGCGAAGGCCTTCGATGTCCGAGGAATCGCTGACGCCGAGCGCGCGCATGGCGTTGAGCACGTCATCGCCGGGAAGGGAATCGCGTGCGCCTGCCGTTCCGCCCGGGAGATACGCGTCGAGCAAATTCTCCGGATATCCCTCGGCCGCCAGCCGTGCACGCACCTGTTCCGGCGTGAGGCCGCTAGTGGTCAGCCGCTGGCGCAGCTGGTTGACGAGATCGGGGTTCTGCAGCATCTGCTGCGCTTGCTGCGTGGTAGGCACCTGCGCGGTGCCGGCGGTCGCGACGGTCGCGACCAGCAGGAGGGACGCTGCGACGTGCGAGAGGGAGAATTTCATATAGTGGGCGCGCAGGGACTCGAACCCCGGACCTCTGCTGTGTGAAAGCAGCGCTCTAACCAGCTGAGCTACGCGCCCTTGCAATCGAGCGGGAAAAGTAAGGGGCTGTGAGCTCTGGAACAACCTTTCACCGTTGCGGCGGGCGGGCCGGTATTCGCCCCACGGCGCTTCTTGGTCGCTTCGCTCCCTCGCCCGGCGCCTGCGGGCGAACACCGGCCCTTCCGCCTTGGCATCGTGGCATGGTTGGCGGATGGGCGCGCATCGGCTGATCTTTCGGGCATGACTGGTACTGAGAGGCGCGGGATTCTGCTGGCGGGGGGGACGGGGACGCGGCTGCACCCCATTACGCAGGCGGTGAGCAAACAGCTCCTGCCGGTGTTCGACAAACCGATGATCTACTACCCGCTCACGACATTGATGCTGGCGGGGGTTCGCGATGTGCTGGTCATTTCGACGCCGCACGACTTGCCGCTCTTCCGACGATTGCTCGCGGACGGCCGACAATGGGGATTGCGGATCGAGTATGCGGAACAGGCGGAGCCGAAGGGAATCGCGCAGGCGCTGTTGATTGCCGAGTGGTTCCTCCAGGGTGCGAGGCCGGTGCTGATTCTCGGTGACAACCTTTTTTACGGCGGGAATCTCACGGGTGCGCTCGCGGCCGCGAGCGCTCGCAACGACGGAGCGACGATCTTCGCACACAGGGTTCGCAATGCAGCCGAGTACGGCGTGGTGGCGTTCGATTCGCACGGGAATCCGGCGAGCATCGAGGAAAAGCCTGCTGTACCGAAGTCGCAATACGCTGTGACGGGCCTCTACTTCTACGATTCGCGTGCGGTGGAAATCGCGCGAACGCTCAAACCGTCGGCGCGCGGGGAGGTGGAGATCACCGACGTGAATCGTGCCTATCTCGACCGGGGCTCGCTCGGCGTGCAGCTGCTCGGCCGCGGCGCGGCGTGGCTCGACACCGGGACGCCCGAGTCGCTGTTGCAAGCGGCGCAGTTCGTGCAGACGATCGAGGAGCGACAGGGACTGAAGATCGCGTGCCCCGAGGAAATCGCTTGGCGAAACGGGTGGATCGACGACGCCCAGCTCACGCGGCTCGCGGAACTGCTCCCGAAGACGGCGTATGGCCGGTACCTGCTCGACCTCTTGGGGGAAGCGCGTTCGTGATCGGCGTGAGAGCGCTGCGCATCCCGGAAGTGAAGGTCTTCGAGCCGCGGATATTCGCTGACGAGCGCGGATACTTTCTGGAGGCGTGGAACGCGCGCGCTCTCTCGGTGGCCGGATTCCACGAGAACTTCGTCCAGGACAACCTGGTTCAGTCGCGGCACGGCGCGATTCGCGGGCTTCACTATCAGATGGCGCGTCCGCAGGGGAAACTCATCCGTTGCGTGGCGGGCGAGATCTTCGACGTGGCGGTGGACCTGCGCAGGTCGTCGCCGACGTTCGGCGAGTGGGTGGCGGAGTTCCTCTCGGCGGAAAACGGATTTTCGCTTTGGGTCCCGCCGGGGTTCGCCCATGGATACTGCGTGGTGAGTGAATCGGCCACGGTCTACTACAAGTGCACCGAGTTCTACGATCCGGGGGAAGAGCGAATGCTGTTGTGGAGCGACCCTGCCATCGGGATAGAGTGGCCGTTCGACCGGATGCGCGCGCGGCTGGTCAACGCCCGCGACGCGGCGGCGCCACCGCTCTCGATGGCGGAGACCTACCCGTGACGGAGTCGCGCGCGGATTTATTGCGGGAGCGTCCGGCGCAGGCTTCGCGTTCCCTGCTGGTGACGGGCGGCGCGGGGTTCATCGGCGCGAACTTCGTGCGGTTCTGGCTTGCGAGCCACGCGCGCGATCGCGTGACCGTGCTCGATGCGCTCACCTACGCCGGGAATCGTGCGTCGCTCGCGCCGTGCGAGGGGAACGATCGTTTCCGATTCGTTCACGGCGACATCGGCGATTCCGCGGCGGTCACCGAAATCGTCAGCGGGCAATCGATCGACACGATCGTCCACTTCGCGGCCGAATCGCACGTGGACCGTTCCATCAGCGCGCCCGATGTGTTCCTCGAGACGAACGTCATGGGAACGCACACGTTGCTCAAGGCGGCGCGCCAACGCGTGGAGTCGCTCTCTGCTGCGGAGCGAAATCGTTTTCGCTTTCACCACGTCAGCACCGACGAGGTGTTCGGTTCGCTCGGCGCAGACGATCCCGCCTTTACCGAGCGGACGCCCTACGCGCCAAACTCGCCATACGCCGCGAGCAAGGCGGCGAGCGATCACCTTGTGCGCGCCTACAATCGGACGTACGGCCTGCCCGTCACGACGAGCAACTGTTCCAACAATTACGGTCCGATGCAGTTTCCCGAGAAGCTCATCCCGCTCACACTTGTGAACGCCCTGGAGGGGAAGCCGCTGCCGGTGTACGGCGACGGACTCAACCGGCGCGACTGGTTGCACGTGGAGGATCACTGTCGCGGTATCGCCCTCGTGCTCGAGAAGGGCGTCAGCGGCGAGTGCTACAACATCGGTGGCGGCACCGAAGTCGCGAACATCGATCTCGTGCGCGCGCTCTGCCGGCGCGTCGATGCGCGATTCGCCTCCGACGGCGCACTTCGCGCCCGCTATCCCAACTCGCCGGCGGCGCGTGGCGGAACGTGTGAATCGCTGATCGAATTCGTGACCGACCGGCTCGGGCACGACCGCCGTTACGCCATCGACGGCACCCGCGCCACGAAGGAGCTCGGCTACCGTCCCGCGCGCACGCTCGAGCAGGGACTGGACGAGACCGTCGAGTGGTATCTCGCGAACGAGGGCTGGTGGGGGACGCTTTACAGACGGCAGACGGCGGACGGCGGACGGCAGGGAAAGNNAAGGACGGCGCGGCAGCGGACTCCGCGTGATTTCACTTTCGGCCGCGCGGGTCGCGATCGTGCACGACTGGCTGGTGACACCGGGCGGGTCGGAGTTGGTGCTCGAGGAACTGCTCGCTGTTTTTCCGGGCGCCGATGTCTTCACGATGATCGATCAGCGGTCGGCGGCGTCGCGCAGCGGCGGCGGCGCGCTCGCTTCGGCGCGAATCACGACGAGCTGGATGCAGCACATTCCCGCGATCGAGCGGAACTACCGGTCGTGGCTGCCGATCATGCCGCTCGCGCTGCGGTCGCTGGATGTGTCGGCGTACGATATCGTGATCTCGAACTCGCACGCGGTGGCGAAGGGGATTCGCACGCATTCGCGGCAGCTGCACGTCTGCTACTGTCTATCTCCCATGCGCTACGCGTGGGATCTCAAGGCGCAGTATCTGCGCGAGGCGGGGCTGGAGCGAGGAGTGAAGGGTGCGCTGGCCGGCACGATGCTCGAGGCGATGCGGCGGTGGGATCTCGCGAACACGCCAGGCGTGGACGCGTTCGCGACCCTTTCGCGGTACATCGCCGAGCGGATCGAGCGGGCGTACGGGCGGCCGGCGGTGGTGATTTATCCGCCTGTTGATACGGAATTCTTTACGCCGGGGTCACGATCGGTGAGGGGTGTTCATGGTGAGTTGTTCACTCCGGCAACTCCATCAGTGAGGCGTGAGGAGTCCTCGTTTTATGTGACGGCGAGCCGGTTCGTGCCCTACAAGCGCGTCGACATGATCGCGACTGCGTTTCGGTCGGTCGCGGATCGAAGGCTCGTGATAATCGGCGACGGGCCGGACGCGGGGAAAGTGCGTGCGGCGGCGGGGCCGAACGTGGAACTGGTGGGGCGGCTGAGCCGTGAGGAAGTGCGCTCGTATCTGCGGCGCGCACGGGCGTTCGTGTTCGCGGCTGAAGAAGACTTTGGCGTCGCGCCCGTGGAGGCGCAGGCGTGCGGAACGCCGGTGATCGCGTTCGGGCGGGGAGGTGTGACGGAGACGGTACGTGGCCTCGACTCTGCGGCGCCGACGGGAGTTTTCTATGCTGAACAGACGGCGGCGGCGCTGGCGGCGGCGGTGCGGAGATTCGAGGAGTTGAGTCCGGAGATCAGCGGGGCGGCGTGCAGGGAGAATTCGCTGCGGTTTCGTTCCGAAATCTTCCGCGCGAACTTTCGGTCGTTTGTCGAGCGGGAGATCCAGAAGGCGTAAAAACGTTATTGGTCGTTGGTCATTGGTTCTTGGTCAACTGCTGGGTGCGCCGTCTGCCGTCTGCCGTCCGCCGTCTGTCGTCCGCTGTTATGGGCCCTGAAGGGGTCGAACCTTCGCGCGTCGGATTATGAGTCCGCTGCTCTACCGCTGAGCTAAGGGCCCGAACTGTCCACCATCTGTCGTCCGCCATCTGCCGTCTGCCGTCTGCAAACATAACTCCTTCAAGCCATTGGCACGATTGCGTCTACCGGCTCTCGCATCTATTGACATTCTGCGGCGCGCAGAGAACATTATGCTCTGATGGAAATAGTGCCGGTCATCGCTGGTCGTGATGCAGGTCACGCCGCGAATCGTGCGGACTCGATATCATCGGTTCACGTCATTCGGAGAGCACACACATGGGTTCGATCCGTAAGTCGCTCGGTATCGCGGCGGTCCTCGGAGTGGCGATGGCTTCCTCGGCGCTCGCACAGGGCGACGACGCTCGCGAGAGGCTGCTGATCAAGGAGGACGCCGGACTCGCCTCCGAAGTCGGTCATTTCCCGCGCGGCGCGCCGGGCACGAGCACGGGCTCGCCCATCGCGTTCGGCGCGAACTGGGGCGATGTCTACGCCGGCGCCAGCCTCCAGGCTCCCATCCGCTACAGCAACGCCTCCGACGGCGGCCTGACGGTTGGCATGGGGTTCGCCAACGCCGCCGACATCGTCGGTATCGACGTCGGGCTCACGGCGCTCTCGACCGTACGCTCCGGCGTCGGCAATCGCATGGGGCTGAGCGCGAAAGTGCACAAGCTCTTCGGCGACAACTGGGGCGTGGCGATCGGCGTCGAGAATATCTACCTGAACAACAAGCCGGTTGACGGCAACGCGTCGGTTTACGGAGTGGTTTCCAAGGTCATCGATCTCTCGAACACCTGGATGTCCGACTTCGAGGCGCTCACGCTCTCCGCGGGCGCCGGTAACGAGGATTTCCGTCTCGAGCGGGACGTTCGCTCGGGCAACAAGACGGTCGCCCCGTTCGGGTCGGCCGCGCTTCGCATCTGGGACCAGCTCTCGCTCATCGTCGACTGGCCGGGTCAGGACCTCGACGTGGGTCTCTCGATCGTTCCATTCAAGGATTTTCCGCTCGTGTTCACGCCGGCGATCGCCGACGTGACCGGGTCGGCTGGGACATACCAGATGCCCCAGGTCGTCAGGGCGCGGTTCACGCTCGGTGTCGGCATGGCGATCAAGTTCTAGACTCCACTCACGCGACCAACGATCAGGAGATCTTCACATATGCATAAGACTTTCCGCGCACTCGGAGCCGCCGGCGCCCTGCTGTGCTTCACCACCACGATTGCGGTGGCGCAGAACAACTCCGATCACAACGCGACCTCGATCGCCGGCGCGTCCAATTCGGGTGCCTACTCGCCGGGCAATGCAGGCAATCGCCGCGGTGGCTTTCCTGCGGTGACGGCCGCGACCGTCGCGAACGAAGAGCGGGTGCTCGCGGGCGGTTCCGCCGCGGAGCGCCAGGTGGGCGCAGTGCTTTCGGGTGGTTCTTCCGTGGCGCTCGCCAACGCGCTGATCGGGGCTGGCGCGCCCGCGGCTCAGGTCAACGCACTCATGGCGGCGCTCACCAATCTCGGCGCCAATCCCAGCCCCGAAGCGGAGCGGTCGGCGGTTAGGGCGTACAACGACCTCGTGCATACCGCGTCCGCGGCGTTTGTAAATAATCCGCCTCCCCAGATCATGGCGATTCGGGCGGCGTTGGTCGCGATTCGGGCGGGACACGCATAACCGAGTTCTCCCCGACCAATGAAGAAGGCCCCGCGGAACATTCGCGGGGCCTTCTTCATTGTCACGTCGCCGTTGTCTGAGAGCTTCAGGCTGATAGCTGTGAGGTGACAGCGTGTTGTTGCTGTCAGGTGACAGCGTGTTATTGCTGTCAGGTGACAGCGTGTTGTCGCCGTCAGTAGCTGACCTGAATCCCCGTCGTCAGCAGCCTGTCCGTCGTCCCGAACGTCGGCTGCGGCCGCGAATCGAACCGGATCCCGTACGCCAGCTTGATCCCGACATGCGCCGAGATCGGCGCGACCAGCGACGTCTCCGTATTGAAGCGGTACGACCCGCTCGTCTGCAGGTTCGGGATGTACTCCACGAACTGATTGAANNATCGCCGACCGCGCCGACGGATAACTCTGCGTCGTGCTGTCGACCTCTTCCTCCTGCGTGAGCACGCCGCCGGCGTCAAGCCGCAGTGAATCCTTCGGGGCGACGATCGCCTTCCACGCCATGCCCGCGATTTCGTCGGTGCGCTGCTCGAAACCGGCGAACTTGTTGCGCTCGGTGGTCGCGCCCACGAAAACGCTCAGCCGCGGATCGAGCGCATAATCCACGCGCCCCGCGAGCCGGAGCTGGTTCGCGCTCTGCTTGTTGTTCGTCTCGCTCGAGATGTAGATCCCCGAATCTAATCGCGCCGTGCGGTCAGGAGGATCCCGGCGAGGACGATCGCGCCTCCCATGAGCGTGAGGGCGCCGGGCACTTCGGCGATGCTCGGGATCAGCGCCGCGAGCAGCGTCGCGCCCACGGGCTCACCGAGCACCGTCACGCTGACGATGTAGGCCCGCACGTGCCGCAGGGCCCAGTTGTACGCGGTGTGTCCGAGGATGGTGGGGCCGATCGCCATTGCGGCGAACAGCACGAGCTCGCGCGGCGGCTGCGGCGCGAGCGTCACGCCCTGAACGAGCGCCACCACGAGCAGCAGCGAGAAGCACACGCCGTACACGAGCGTCACGTACGGCCACACGTCGAGCTTCTGCCGGAGGCGCCGGCCGAGCAGGAGATACAGTGCGACGGTGATCGCGCCGAACACGGCGAGCGCGTCGCCTTCGAGTGCGCGCGCGCCGCCGGCGGGATGGTGCACGCCGATGCCAGCGCCAATCGTCGCGGTGCTCGACGCGGCATTCAACGCGGCGCTCGATGCGCCGCCGTGCGCATCGCCGAACGCGAGCAGCACGGCGCCGCCGAGCGCGATGGCGATGCCGATGATCTGGGTGCGCGTGGGCTTCTCGCCGAGCCAGATGGCCGAGCCGAGCGCGACGACGATCGGGTGCACGTTCACGAGCACCACGCTCGCGGCGACGGACGTCATGCCGATCGAGACGATCCAGCTCCAGAGGTGCATGGCGAGAAATGCGCCGGCGCCGAACGCGGCGAGGAGATCGGGGCGCGAGAGCCCGCGGTACTGCTTCCATGTTCCGGTGGCGACGGCGACGGTGCCGACCACCGCCAAGGTGAGGCCCATGCGCCACACGGCGATCGCGAGGGGCTCGGCGTGCGAGAGGCGCACGAGCGGGCCGGAGATGGAGATGCCGAGGACGGCAGCGAACAGCGCGAGCGGGACGAGCGCGTGGGTCTTGCCGGACGCGGTTGGCGGCAATTCGTCCATCGGTCTCCGATCGGGGTTCTCGGGTCGGCGCATTCGTTCGCCGCTGCCGGCGTGATTTCGCAGTGGTCGCTGACGCCGGGCAAGAGAATAGTAGCAGCCGGGCGGGGCGCACCACGAGATGTCCACGCTTGATGTGAGCGGTTCTATGTTGTACAGTTCTCCTGTACATTGGACAACATAGCTGTACAACTACTGAACCCATCACGGACATGACGACCGCGACGTACAGCCACGCACGCGAGCACCTCGCCCAGATCTGGGATTCGATCGAGGACGCGCAGCAGCCCGTCGTGCTTCAGCGGCGTGGACATCAGGACATGGCCCTGCTGCCTGCCGACGAACTGGCGAGTCTCCAGGAGACCGCCTACCTGCTGCGCTCGCCGAAGAACGCCGAGCGCCTGCTGACGGCTCTCGCGCGGTCGCGCAGCGGGACGAAAAGGCCCATCACGCTCGAGCGCCTCCGGGCCGCACTCGGGGTCGGCGCGCCGCGCTGACGGTCGCGGGTTGTGAAACGTCGAAAGACCGGGTCGGTCAAAGGGCCACCGGCTGCGCCCCCTTCGCCGCGACAGATCATCGTGCAGCCGGAGTGCCTCGACGATCTGCGCCATTGGATGGACACGGATCGGCGTGTCGCGCTCAAGACGCTGGACTTGATGGACGCGGCGCTCCGCGATCCGTTCGCCGGAATCGGGAAACCGGAGCCGCTCCGGCATCTGGGTGCCGACATCTGGTCGCGCCGCATCACGCAGCAGGACAGGCTCGTCTACCGGGTACACCACGGGTTCGTGGACTTTCTCCAGGCGCGCTATCACTACTAGTCGCGGCCGGCGGGACCCCCGGCTAGTTTCCGAGCCAATGCCGAGTGAATTGATTTCCCGCGCGCGCCTTTCGACGCTTCTCGCGTCGGTGAGGAGCCTCCGCATTGCCGTCGTTGGCGACGCGATGCTCGATGTGTATCTCACGGGCGACGTGGAGCGGGTCTCGCCCGAGGCACCGGTGCCGGTGGTGCGCGTGCGCGACCGCCGCTACGCGCTCGGCGGCGCCGCGAACGTCGCGCAAAACGTGGCGGCGCTCGGTGCGACCGCCGATCTCGTCGCGACGGTCGGCTCCGATGAGTCGGCGCAGCGGCTGCGCGACCTGCTGACGAATCAGGGAAGCGAATCNNCGTAAAGGAAAGCGACGCGCTGATCCTCGAGGACTACAACAAGGGCGTGCTCGTCGCGCCGGTCATCGAGCACGCCATCGCAGCGGCGCGGAAGAAGGGGATCCCGGTGGTGGTCGATCCCAAGTACCGGAACTTCTTCTCGTACAAGGGCGCGACGATCTTCAAGCCGAATCGCCGCGAGCTCGAGGCTGCGCTCGGCGCGGCGGTGGACGTCGAACATCCGCAGACGCTTCCGGGGCTCGTCGAGAAGCTCGGAGTGGAAGCGATCCTGCTCACGCTGAGCGAGCGCGGCATGGCGCTGATCGAAAAGGGCGCGACCGCCCGGAAGGGCGTGCACAGGATCCCGACCACCGCGCGCGCCGTGTTCGATGTGGTCGGCGCGGGCGACACGGTGACGGCGTACCTCGCCGCGATGCTCGCCGCCGGCGCCACGCCGCTCGAGGCCGCGATCATCGCGAACTTCGCCGCAGGCGTCGAGGTGGGGAAGCTCGGCGCGGCGACCGTCAGCACGAAGGAAGTGCTTGCGGCGTATGACGAGCACGGACAGTGAGGTAACGACCAGCGAGGGGCGACGAGAAAGAACGGCGACGAGCGACAGGTGAGGGTCGCTCGTTGCTATTTCAAGGCTCCTCACTCGTTAGACTTATTGTGGTCATGAGACAACTCGCCCTCGACGTCGTCGTCACGCGCGGCGCCAGCATCGAATCGCGCCATCGCGTGCACGCCGCGGTTGTCGGACCCGGAGATACCGTCATCGCCGTCGCCCGCGAACCGTCGCTCGTCGCGATGTGGCGATCGTGCTCGAAGTTGTTCCAGGTGCTGCCGTTGCTGTCGTCCGGCGGATTCGACGCGGTCGGGTGGGGCGAGGAAGAGCTCGCGCTCGCGTGCGCCTCGCACGGCGGCGAGCCCGAGCACATCGCGATCGCCGATCGCATGCTGCAGTCGATTGGCCGCGAGGAGGGTGATCTCGCCTGCGGACCGCACGAGCCGCTGTCCGCGCGCGGCGCGAAGCTCGCCCGCGAAAGCGGACGGCCGTTCTCGCGGCTCATGAACAACTGCTCCGGCAAGCACGCGGGGATGCTCGCGCGCGCGACGACCGCGGGCTGGCCGACGCACGGATACGAGCGTGCCGACCACTCCGTGCAGCGCAGCTGTCTCGCCGAGGTCGCGACGTGGAGCGGCGTTCCCATCGACGACATGCCGATCGGCGTGGACGGGTGCGGCGTGACCGTGATGGCGCTGCCGGTGACGGCGATGGCGCTCGCATACGCGCGATGGGGGCAGGCGGTGGAAGTGGGCGACGATCTTCCGGCACGGACTGCGACGGCGATTCGCGCGAACCCGTTCGTGTTCGGCGGCACGGATCGGTTCGACACGGTCATGATCGAGGAGACCGGCGGCCGGGTGATCTCGAAGGTCGGCGCCGAAGGCGTGCACTCGATCACCGTGCCGGGGAGAGGGCTGGGGATCGCGGTGAAAGTCGAGGACGGCGCATTGCGCGCCCAGCACATCGCGGTGATTCGCGCGCTTCAGCTGCTGGATGTGCTGCCGGAAACACTCACGCCGCGGCTCGCGGAGTGGGCGTTGAAACCGATACGGAATACTCGCGGGGAGATCGTAGGCGAGGTCAGGTCAGAGCAGTAGCGGACCGCGCAAATCTGAAAGCGGTCAGCTGATGGTTCTCAGCTGACCGCTTTGAGTTCTTGTGCTTGCGAGGACTACGGCTTCTTCGTGACTGGTGCAGCCGCGGTCGGCTTTGGTACCGCCGTGGTCTGCTTCGGAATCATGCTCGTATCCGACCTGAACTGGATCTGCACGATGTACGCCGCCGGCTTCCCGTACCGCATGTCGAGTTTCCACTTCTTCGCCTCGGTATCGAGACACGCGTTCACGAGGTCGCCCGCGGCCGAGGTCCACTTGGTGCCGGACTGCTGGACCTGGATCAGGTCGACGCCGATCACCGCCATGTGCGCGAAGATGCTGACCGTGCCCGCGAGATAGGGATCGGTGTCGCGGCCGGTCTTGAAGCAGTTCGTGTTCTGCGCGAGCGACGCGATGGTATCGCGCAATGCCACGGGACCGACCGCGTAGCCCTTGCCGAGTTGCTCGGCGACCTTCGAGGCCGGCTTGGCGGCATTCAGGACCGAATCCGCGAAGGCCTGCTGGCGCTTGCGGTATTCGTCGGGCGAGATGGCGTTGGGATTGACTGCCTTCGTGTTCGCGTCGTCCTTCGACTTGTCGCCGCCACAGGCGGCGAGCGCGAAGAGCGAACAGAGCAGGACGTGTTCCAGGTGGTTCAAGCGGTTCGAGCGCATTCTACTTCCTCGCAAGGACGTGCGGATTCATCGAGAACGGGTCAATTTATACGAGCGGCGTCGCAAGTGTAGCGGGCTCAATGCAATAAACCGATTCACCCCGGAATGTTTCGATGACACAGTCCAAGGAAGGTCGCGGTAGTGTTCCGGCGCTGGACGGGGCAACGGCGGCCCTCGTGCGGCAGTCGGCCCGGATTACCTCGGGGAGCGAAGAGGAGATCAGAGCGGGGTTCGCGGAATGCGTCGCGGCCAAGGTGAGCCAGCGTTGGCAGGAAGAACTCGTGCTGCAGTCGTACCTGTTCGCCGGGTTCCCGCGGGCGCTGAACGCGGCCAGGGAGTGGAGGAGGTCGCAGTCGTTGGGCGGGCCCGCCGGACCGACAGACCGGGCGGGAGAGCGGGGGAGCGGAGCGGCGTTCATCGAGGGGCCGCACGAGGGTTACGCCGATGTGTTCGAGTGGAGGGAGCGCGGCGAAGCGACGTGCTCGATCGTGTACGGGGAGTTCTTCGAAAGGCTGCGAGGGAATATCAGGGCGCTGAGTCCGGCGCTCGATGAGTGGATGATCGTGGAGGGGTACGGAAAGGTGTTGTCGCGCGCGGGACTGGATCTGGGGAGGCGGGAACTGTGCATCATCGCCGCGTGCGCGGCGGCGGGGCAGGATCGGCAGCTGCACTCGCACTTGCATGGGGCGTTGAACGCGGGAATGTCGCCGGAGGCGGTACGGGCGACGCTGGCGGCGCTGGATGGGGTGGTGTCGCATGAGACGCTGTCGCGGGGACTGCTTCTCTTTGCGCGCGTTTTGGGGAAGAGCTAGAGGACGGTCTTCCCCCTTAACCACGGATTTTCACGGAGGAGCCGGGCGATTTTCGCGAATCCTGCTTGGGGGAACAACCCTTGCGTTTGAAGTTGCAGTTCCCCCGAGGATTGATCGGTGGCCATCGCCCTTTCTCGATCCGCCGTGATCCGTGGTTAAGGGGGAGATCCATGAGCCGAGCACTTGCCATCGAGCCGAGCAATTTCCATCCTCGACCGCACCAAACCGTCCCGTGCGGTCGGAGTAGTTAGCTTACGTCATGTTCATTGATCGAGTAAAAGTTCGCGTGGCCGCAGGCACCGGAGGGTCGGGGTGCACTTCATTCCGTCG
>PMYN01000063.1:0-2855 GCA_003171215.1 Gemmatimonadota bacterium
TCGTGAGAAATCCGGGCTAGCTGACGACCGCGAGCTGAGCCGGCATTTCAACTGCACTCTTCGTCTCAGGCACGAGCGCCAGCCTGAGCACGTCCTCGAGCGTTTCGGCGAAATAGAACTTCAGCTTCGCCTTCGCCTCGTCCGGCACGTCCTCGAGATCCGCCTCGTTTTCCTTCGGCAGGATGATCGTGGTGATGCCGGCCCGCAGCGCACCGAGCACTTTCTCCTTCACGCCGCCGATCGGCAGCACGCGGCCGCGGAGCGTGATCTCGCCGGTCATGGCGATGTCCTTTCGCACCGGACGTCCGCTCATCTCGCTCGCGAGTGCCGTCGCGATCGACACGCCTGCCGACGGGCCGTCCTTCGGAATCGCGCCCTGCGGAACGTGGATGTGCGTCTCCACGGCGCCGAGCCGTGAACGCGGAATTCCGAGCTTCACGGCGTTGTTCGTGACGTAGGTGAATGCGGCGCGTGCGGACTCTTTCATCACGTCGCCGAGCTGGCCCGTGAGAATGAGCGCCACGGGTCCGCCGCCCGCACCGCCGTTGCCGTCGCCGGCAGGAGGCGTTTCGAGCCGGCGCGTGGAGGCTTCGACGAACATGATGTCCCCGCCCATCGGCGTGTAGAACATTCCCGTCGCGATGCCCACCTCGTTCTCCGCGTTTGCCTTTTCTGGGCGCACCTTCGGCCGGCCGAGCAGTTCGCGCACCTCGACGGCCGTGATCACGCCGCCCTCGATGCCCGTATGCTCGCTCTTGCTCGCGATGCGGCGCGCCACCTTGCGCGTGACGGCGCCGATCTCGCGCTCGAGCTGCCGGACGCCGCTCTCCCGCGTGTACTTTGACACGATCGACATGATCGCGTCGTCGGCGAACGTGATGCCCTTGTCGCCGAGTCCCGCGTCGACGATCTGGCGCGGTATCAGGTACTTCTTCGCGATCTCGGCCTTCTCCCGCTCGGTGTAACCCGCGAAATCGACGACTTCCATGCGGTCGAGGAGCGGGCCCGGAATGTTCTGGATGAAGTTCGCCGTCGCGATGAACAGCACTTCGCTCAGGTCGAACTGCACGCCGAGATAGTGATCGGTGAAGGTGTCGTTCTGCGCCGGGTCGAGCACCTCGAGCAGCGCGCTCGACGGATCGCCCTGAAAACTGACGCCGAGCTTGTCGACTTCGTCGAGCAGGAAGACGGGGTTCTTCGTGCCCGCCTGCTTCATCCCCTGGATGATGCGCCCGGGCATCGCGCCGACGTACGTGCGGCGATGGCCGCGAATGTCGGCCTCGTCGCGTGCGCCGCCGAGGGCGACGCGCACATACTCGCGGCCCAGGGCACGGGCCACCGACTTCGCGATGGATGTCTTGCCGACGCCCGGCGGTCCGACGAACAGGAGAATCGGCCCCTTCGCCATGGCGCGGGACTTCGCTTCCTTCTCGTCGGTGATCTGGCGGCCATCCGCCTCGTCGCTCTTCTTGAGCGAGGGCGTCGCATTCTCCTTGCTGGCACGGAGCTTCGCGGCCGGGAACTCGCCGGTGTTCTTGATTTCGTCGGCGAGCTGCTGCGCGCGCAGCTGGCGCACGGCGAGGAACTCGACGACGCGATCCTTCACGTCCTCGAGGCCGTAATGGTCCTCGTCCAGCACCTTGATCGCGTGCGGCAGGTCGAGCTGGTCGTCGGACCGCTGGCCCCATGGCAGCTCCGCCATCCACTCGAGATAGGTGCGGATGACCTGCGCCTCCATCGACTCGCGGCCGGAACGCTCAAGGCGCCCGAGCTCGCGCTCGACTTCGGTGCGGGCCTCCTTCGGAAGCTCGAGCTTGTTGAGTTTCTCGCGAAGTTCCTCGATCTCCTTGGCCTGGTCGTCGTCGCCGAGCTCCTTCTGGATGGCCTTCATCTGTTCGCGAAGGAACATCTCGCGCTGGCGTTCGCCGAGCTCTTCCTGCACCTGCGACTTGATCTCGTCCTGCGCCTCGAGCAGCGAGATCTGGCGCTGCACGTGCACGAGCACACGGCGCAGACGCTCTTCCACGGAAAGTGTTTCGAGGAGTCCCTGCTTTTCCGGAACCGTCAGTTCGATGTACCCCGCGACGAGGTCGGCGAACTTGCCGGGCTCGGTCACGGCATCGAGCACCTGATGCACGACTTCCTCGGGGAGGCCGCGGCGTTCGCCGAGCTCGGCCGCGCGCTCGCGAATTTCCTTGTGCAACGCCACGAAGGCGGGGTCCTTGTCGTCGAGCGGTGACATCTCCTCGACGTTCATCACGACGGCGGAGAGGTAACCCTCGCCCGGCACGTACTGGAGGGCCGTGGCCCGCTGCTCGCCTTGGAGCAGGAGCTGGACACCGCCCAAGCCGCGCTGCACCTGGCCGATTCGGGCGATGACGCCCGTACTATAAAGGATTTCTGCCGTCGGTTCGTCGGTGTTGTCGCGCTGTGCAACCGCGAAAACGAGCCGGTCGGCCTTCAATGCGGCCTCGATGGCGCGCAGGGTGCCCGGACGGCCGGCCGCGATGGGAGCGGTCAGTCCGGGAAAGATCACCGTCCCCCGCAGGGGAAGGACTGGAAGCGTCTGTCGTGTGCTCATGACCATACGTACCCTGCAAGGGACGTTCCAAACTGACTTACGACATAAAGGCGGGGATTGCAACTTTCGTATGCCGTCATGACGTAGGGACTGTCAGTCTGGGGGACCCGGCGAAAAAATAAGGATTCCCTTCAGGCGAGGCCTCCCTGCCTTGTATCCTTGTACGGCGCGGTGCTATGCTCTCCGTTTCGACGACTCCCATACCCGGCAAAGTGGAAGAACCGCAGATCACGCAGTCGGACGCCGAGCTGCGCTCGCACGTCGAGCGCGTGCT
>PMYN01000063.1:2899-23587 GCA_003171215.1 Gemmatimonadota bacterium
CGCGAGGCGGAGACGGCGGCGCAGCTCTCGCACCCGTGCATCGTCCCGATCTACAGCGTCGACGAGAAGGACGGCCTCGTCTTCTTCGTGATGGCGTTCGTCGACGGCGACACGCTGGCGAAGCGCATTCACGATCGCGGCGCACTCGATCCGGCCGAGGTGCGGCGCATCCTCCGGGAGGTCGGCGACGCGCTCGCCTACGCGCATGAGCACGGCGTGGTGCATCGCGACATCAAGCCCGACAACATCCTGCTCGACGCCGCGAGCAATCGCCCGATGGTCACGGACTTCGGCATCGCACGTGCGATCAGCGACGGCAGCGCCCGGCTCACGGCCACCGGCATCGCGATCGGCACGCCGGCGTTCATGAGCCCGGAGCAATCCGCGGGCGACCGCGACGTCGACGGCCGGAGCGACCTGTACTCGCTCGGCGTCGTCGCGTACCAGATGCTGTGTGGCGAGCTGCCCTTCAACGCGACGAACACGCCGGCGCTGCTCGTGAAGCATCTCTCCGAGCGTCCGGTGCCGGTGGAACAGCGCGCCTCGGGCATCCCGCCGGATCTCGCGCGGGCGGTGATGCTCTGCCTGGAGAAGAACCCGGACGATCGCTTCCCGAGCGCGCAGGCGTTCGTGACGGCGCTCGACAGCGGCATCGTCCCGGACCTTCCGGCGCCGCGGATGATGCCGGCGTCGGCCGCGCCGTCGGGCTACCAGATGGCCGCGAACGACCCAATTGGATCGTACATCGCGACCGCCGAGGACCGCGCGCGGTGGGAAGCGCCGGACGTGGCGAAATTCCGGCGCAGGCTCGGCCCCTTCATGTTCGTGGGCGCGGCGCTGGTGATTCTGTCGCCGTTCAACGTCGGCCGCACGTTCCTCGGCATCTGGGGTGTGTACGCCGTCTACATGGCGTACAAGTACGCCCTGCTGTGGAGCGCCGGATTCGACTGGCACGACGTGTTCCGCCAGCCGCGCCAGCGGCTGTTCATGGACCACGTCAGCGAGTTCGGCGACGAAATCCAGGCTTTCTGGAACGCCAAGAAACGCGTCGAGGTGCGCGAGCGGCACGTCGCGCGGCTTTCCGCGCCCGGAATGTTCAGCCCGGTGCCGAGTTCTCTGTCGCCCGCCATGGGCACGGCCGCATCGAACGCTGCCGCGAGCGCCGCGTCGTTCGCGGGCGGCCCGCACGCCGCCGTCACGCGCCGTGCGATGGACGACTGCCACGAGATCGTCCGCCTCGTGGACTCGCTTCCGAAGGCCGATCGCGGCCGCATTCCCGACGTCGTCAGCACCGCGCAGACGCTGGCCAACAAGGTGATCGGCCTCGCCGCGGCACTCGAACGGCTCGACCGTGAGGCCGGCAGCGTGTCAGCCGACAGTATCGAGAGGGAGATCTCCCTGCTCGAGTCACAGGCGAACCCGCTCGATCGCGCCGGCAGCGAGTCGCGCGTGCGCCGGCTCGCGGCGCTCAAGCGCCAGCGGCGGACCGTCGCCGACCTCGGACGCCGCCGCGGCGAGATGAATGGAAAGCTCGAGAGCTGCGCGCTCGCGCTGCAGAACATGCGGCTCGACGTGGTGCGGCTCCGCACCGGGACGAACGCCGAGAGCTGGCAGCACATCACCTCGGTGGCCGATCAGGCGATGGCGCTCGCGAGGGAAGTCGACAACGCCGTGTACGTCGCCGATGAAATGGCGCGCATCAACCCGAGGTCAAGCACGCCCCGCAACGAGTCGGGACGGTCGTGACCGAGCGCGACGCGCTGCGCGACCGCGTTGAACACGCGGTCGGCGCGCTCTTCGAGATCGAGGACGAGATCGGACGCGGCGGCATGGCCGTCGTCTATCGTGCGCGCGACGTGCGCCTGCACCGCAAGGTGGCGCTGAAGGTCCTGCCGCCCGAGCTCGCGTTCCGCGCGGAGGTCAAGTCGCGCTTCCTGCGCGAGGCCCAGACGTCCGCGCAGCTCTCGCACCCGAACATCGTCCCGATCTACACGGTGGACGAGATCGACGGCGTCGTGTTCTTCTCGATGGGGCTCGTCGAGGGCGAGACGCTCGCGCAGCGCCTCGCGCGCGAACCGCACCTGCCGCTCGCGACGGTGCGCGCGATGCTGCGCGAAGTCGCCGACGCGCTCGCGTACGCTCACGCGCGCCACGTCGTGCATCGCGACGTGAAGCCCGACAACATCCTCGTCGAGCGCGCGACGGGACACGTGCTGGTCTCGGACTTCGGCATCGCGCGCGCGGCGGAGGGAGACGCGCGGCTCACCGTCACCGGCGTCGCGGTCGGCACTCCCGCGTACATGAGTCCCGAGCAGGCGATGGGCGACCGCGATGTGGACGGGCGCGCCGACATCTACGCGCTGGGCGTGGTCGGATACCAGATGCTCGCCGGCGAGCTTCCGTTCAAGGCGGCGAACACTCCGTCGATGCTGATGAAGCACATCAGCGAGCGCCCGCGCCCGCTGGGCGAAGTGCGGCCGGACCTGCCCGTGAACCTCATCCACGCGATCGAGCGCGCGATGCAGAAGGGGCGCGACGATCGCTGGCCCGACGCGTCGGCATTTCGCGATGCGCTGGCCGAAGCGGCGCCGCCGCCTCCGGAGGTTCGTGCGCCGCCCGGATTCGGTGCTCCGCGCGATCCGCTGCCGGTTCCCGTCGCAGGGTCCGGCGGGCAGTCTCCTGCGTACCCGCGCTTCCCGGCGCTTCCGCAGGGATGGATGCTCAATCCCGACACGCGCGAGTACGGCCGCGAGGCGCTGCGCGAGTGGAAGGAGGAGGCGCGAAACTGGCGCGAGCGCTACGGCAGGCAGGCGGTCATCGGGATCCGGCTTGGCAGGAAGGAGCTGCGGCGCGCACGTCGCGAGGGGCTGTTCGGTCCGCTGACGCCCGAGGATCGCATTCGCCGCGTGCAACGGGCACTCACTGGGTATGTCGGGACGGTCGGATTCCTCGCCGCGATCAACCTGATGACGAGCCCGCAATACTATTGGTTCCTGTGGCCCGCGTTGGGCATGACGATCGGCTTGTTCGCACGGACGTCCCGGCTTTGGGTGGACGGCATTCCGCTCTACCGCCTGTTCCAGCGGCAACCGCACGTTCAGGCGCCGAGCCGCGAACCACCGGAACTCGCCGCCATTCCTCGCGACGTGCTCGAGGGACCGCAGGGGGCGACGATTCGAGAAGCGGTGAACACCAAGGCGACCATCGCCGGCGTGCTCGCGAAACTTTCGCCTTCCGATCGCCAGATGCTCCCCGAAATCCAGCCGACGGTGGACGCGCTCGTCGAGCGGATATGTTCGCTCGCGCAGGGATTGCACCAGCTCGACGCCGACGCGTCGCCGGCGGCGATCGCGACGCTCGAGCGCCGGATCGCCGCCGCGAAATCGGGTCCGGCGGATGCGCCCGACCTCGAGCGGCGGCTGCAGCTGCTCGAGCGACAGCGTGCGACGCTCAACGATCTCGCGGCGCGCCGCGGCACCGTGGCCGAGCAACTCGAGCGCGCCTCACTCGTGCTGCAGACGATGAAGCTCGACCTCTTCAAGCTCAGGTCGAGCGGGCTCGATGCGAAGCTCGATGCCTCGACGGGCGCGACGCAGGAGGCGCGGGCGCTCTCCACCGACATCGGGCGCGTCATCGAGGCGGCGAACGAGGTGCGGAAACTCTAGTCGGCGGTCCTGCGCCCCCGGTCGACGAGGCGCTCACGGTGCCGGCGGAGGAAGTACGCGATGGTCTCGACGCGAAGCCGTATCGCACCGGTGGGCTTGTTCTCGTCGATGTCCTTGAAGCAGAAATAGGGCGTGCCCGATCGCTCGATGATCTCCTCCACCACCGAGTAGATCGGCGCATCGTGGCCGCACTTGAAGCTCGACAATTCGAGGGCGACGAGGTTGGGATGCCGCGCCGCGTACTTCGCGGCCCACACTTTGCGATTCATGTTCTCGCTGTAGGAATTCTTCCACGCATCGTCGATCGAGAGCGCGCTTCGCATTGCGCCGGCACGCACCTCGTCGCCGAACAACCGCTCGAGCAGGTCGGCGTCGCGCGGGAGCGCTTCGGCGGTGAACACCGGAATGCCGAGTCTCTGAAATTCGGCCGGTATCCCGTGGCACACGCCCGGATCGTGGTGGTACGGGCGCGAGAGCAGCACCATGCCGATCTGATCGGTCGCTTCGAGCCGGTCGAGCACACGCCGAGCATTGCTGCGCAGCCGCTGCCCGACCGTGTGCAGGTGGGTCCACGCAGCCTGGCAGGCGCGCGCGTTCTCTTCCGGTGACAGACCCAGCTTGTCTTGAAATTCACCGTACATCTGCCGGGCGAGCAGCGCGGGCTCGGCGAAGTTGAGGAACGTGTCGAGATACCGGACGCGGCGCTCGGCGAACAGATCGCTTTCTTTCGTGAACGCCGCCTTGACGGACTCGGGCGTCGTGGTCACCGTCGGGCACGAACGGCTGTCGACGACCCCGTCGATAAACGTGGGCAGGCTGTCGACCATCGGGAAAAAGATGAAGTCGAGCGGACGTTCCACGGTGTGCTTGCCGTACAGCAGGTTGTGCACGTGCGGAATCCCGATCTTGCTCGGGAAACACGGGTCGATCGCGCCGCGCTTCGCGCCCGCCTTGAACAGTTCGTCGCTGGTGTAATCACTCCACACCAGGTTGCGCGCGAGGAGGCCCAGCGACTCGAAGTAGGCCATGAACC
Organism: Gemmatimonadota bacterium; assembly: GCA_003171215.1. Classification (GTDB taxonomy): domain Bacteria; phylum Gemmatimonadota; class Gemmatimonadetes; order Gemmatimonadales; family Gemmatimonadaceae; genus Fen-1231. The sequence continues at coordinate 7,598 of PMYN01000063.1, forward strand.
ACGGGCCGAGCGAGTACATGCTGAGTGCACGCGGCATTCCCACGCGGATTTGGGCGCGTCGGGCCGCCAATGCGGCGCGCGCCTCGGCTCGCGGCGAGCGCGGCCAGAATCGCTGCGCGGGCGCGAGAATGGGATCGCTGACCGGCGCAACTCCCGCCGGCGTGAACGCGGCGCGCGAAGCCAGTGCGACAAAGTTCGGATTCGCATCGCCGACCGAATCGAGCCCCGCCTTGATCTCCTTCATCGCCTCGACGTCCTCGACGGTGCCCTTTTCGCACGTCGCGATGATCAGGCGCTGCCCGGTGCCGCCGGTTTGCACGTCGATGAACGTGCGCAAACACGTGTTCTTGCAGAAGAAACAGCGCGTCTCTTCGGAGCGCGTGCTCGTGAAGGAGATCGTCTGCACGCGGTCGAGACCGATGAACGTCGTGCGGTGCCCGCGCTCCGCATGCAGGCGATGTGCTTCGACCGCGCAGCCGATCGCGCCCGCTTCACCGCAGAAACGGTGTACCACCACCTCGGGCCGCTCCGTCATTCCGCGGAATCGGCTCTCGATGAAGTCCACCTGTGCCTTGACCGCCGCGAGGTTGTGCTGCGTGCCGCCTTGCAGCACGAACCGGCGCCCCAGCTTCGCGAGACCGGGAATCTGCGACACGTAGAGCCAGATATTCTTCGGCAGCACGTCGCAGAGCGCCGCCATGATCTCGTTCGGCGCCCACCCCTGCCGCTGAAAGTCCACGATGTCCGATTGCATGAACACCGCACACCCGTACCCGAAGTCCGGCATCGATTGCGCGCTGAACGCGACGTCGGCGAACTCCTCGACCGAGTATCCGAACGCCTGCGCCGTGCTCTGCAGGAACTGGCCGTTCCCCGCGGAACACTGCGTGTTGAGCTTGAAGTCCTTCACCTGCCCGTTCGTGAGGACTATCAGCTTGATGTCCTGCCCGCCGACATCCACGATCACGTCGGTGTCGGGGTAGAAGTGCAGTCCCGCCTGCGTATGTGCGACCGTCTCGACCAGCGCGACGTCGGCGCGAAGCACGTCCTTGAGCACGTCCTTGGCGTAGCCCGTCGTGCCGACGCCGAGGATGGCGAGCGTTGCACCCTGGCCTTCGATGGTGCGCTGCAGGTCGCCGACCACATCCATCGTGTCCGCGATCGGGTTTCCCTTCGAGAGCCGGTACGACGTGGCGATGACGTTCTTCTCTTCGTCGAGCAGCACCGCCTTCGTGCTCGTGCTGCCGCCGTCCACGCCCATGAACGCGCGCACCACCGAACGTTTTGCGACCGATGGCGTGACCCACGCCGCCGGCGTGTACCGCGCGCGAAAAGCGTCGAGTTCCTCGCGCGTGGACCAGAGTCCCGTGCCGCCCGCGGCCTGCTTTTCCTCGACACGCCCCGCGGTGAGATACCACTCGAGCGCTCCGACGCCGCGAAAGACACCGATGTCGGGTGAGTCGGTGAGTTCGCTCTTCGCAAACTCCACGGCGCCAATGGCGGCGAAGTACTGCGCGTCCGCCGGCACGAGCACGAGCTGCTCGAGCGGCACATGTTTGTCGTATTCGACGCCGCGCTCGTCCCATACGGCCGCCAGGTTGCGACGCCAGCACTCTTGCAGGCCCGTGATGTAGCAGTTGGGGCCCCCGAGCAGGAGGACGCGCGGACGCAGCGTGTGCCCGCGCGTGAGCACCGCGAGGTTCTGCTGCACGATCGACTCGAACAATGAGGCCATGAGTTCAGCCGCCGGCACGCCCTGCGTTTGCAGGCCATTGATGTCGGTTTCGGCGAACACCCCGCACTTGCCGGCGACGGGATGGAGCTTGAGGCCGGCATAGCCCATCGTGCAAAGGTCGGCCGCGGCGATGCCGAGCTTCGCCGTCACCTTGTCGATCACCGCGCCCGTTCCGCCGGCGCACTTGTCGTTCATCGACGGACTCTTCCTCTTGCGCCCTGTGGCCTCGTCGGTCGTGAAGACGATGATCTTCGCGTCCTGGCCGCCGAGCTCCACCACGCTCTGCACGTCGGGATGCAGCCGCTCGACCGCGAGGCTCACCGCATTCACTTCCTGCACGAAGCGCGCGCCGATCCGCGCGCCGACCGCCGCGCCCCCGGAGCCGGTGACGAACACACGAAACGCATTCGTCGGAAGTCCGGGAAAGTGCGTGATGATCGCGTTGAGCATTTCGAGGCACTTCTCGGGCTGCCGCGTCTCGTGACGCTGATAGTCCCTGCAGAGGATCTCGTCGGCCACGGGATCGACCACGACGAACTTCACGGTCGTGCTCCCGACATCGAGTCCCACCAGCAGCCCCTGCGGGTATGCGGCAGTGCCGGCAAATACGGGTGCCGGCGATGGGTCGCCCGGAGCGCGCCGCGCCGGTCTTGCGACGTGCGTCTCGATCTGAACGAGCGCCGGCGCGGGATCCTCCGCCCTCGCGATCATGTCTCGGTCCCGCTGGACCCGGACGCCAAGCCCGGCGCAACGCCCTCGCGCCGCATCAACCCGCCAACGTGGAGCGCGAAGGTCGCCGCGCGCCCCACGAACCCGCTGCGGTGCGGAATGTCCTGCACCGGACGGCGCAGATCGCGCCGCGTGGCGACGAACGCGCGGAGATCGGCGAGCGTGTATCCGGTCTCGTGCACCGCGCGGTGGAACTCGTCCTTGCACATGGCCTTTGCTTCGCCGAGCGCCATTTGCACGCGACTGTGGGCCCTGATGTCGCCTTCGCCCGATGTTTCGATCGGGATGAAGATCATGTCCTTGAAGTGCGACGTGACCGCCGCTTGCGCGCCATCGGACTGCGTGCTCGGCATGCAGCCGAACGGCTTCAGGCTCAGCACCATGTGGCAGAGTTCCCTGCTGCTGCAGTAGATGTTCTGGGCGACTTCGAGGTGGCCTTTGCCGCCGCCCGCACGACTGTTGTAATAGGGATGCCCCACCCTCAGCAACTCGGTCTGATCGGCGAGCTGATGCGCGGTGCCCCCGAGCGCTTTGCGAAATCGCCCGTACTCCCGGTTCAGCATGCGCTGGGCGAGCGCGAGCTTGAACAGTTTCTTGCGGAACACGAGTGCGGCGGTCGCGCGCGAGCGAACGCTCGTCGCTGGAATGCTCTCACGGTCGGAGTGGAGTCCCGCGCGGTCCTTCGCCGCGTTCACCGACTGGTTGAGCAGGTAGCTGATCCACGTGGTCACCGGCTCGACGAGCACTTCGGCGCCTTCGTCTTCGAGAAAGCGAAACATGTGAAAGTTGCCGTCACCTTCGGTGATCTGCGCCCAGAATTCGCCGGTGACCTTACAAATGGGCTTGGGGCGCAGGTAGTCGACCTCGACATCGTCGATCATCGCGCGGCACTTGGCGAGCACGTCGGTGTAGTGTGCGCCGCGCAGCTGATCGACGAACGTTGCGGCGGCCACGGCGCTGTTGACGGGCGTGACCCTGGAGAGCAGGGCAGCGAGGGCGCCGGCTTGAATCGTGTCGTAGTCCTTCTCCCGTACGGCGTCCTGACAGAGGGCGAGGCAACGCGCGAACACCTGCTCGGCTTGTCCGCGCTCGACCTCGTATGGCCGAATCGCGTAGGCGACGTCGTTGAGCAAGTCGCCCATCATGAAGCTGTTGAGGACCGAAATGAAGAAGTTCAGGTTGAACTCCACTCCGGTCTCCAGGCTCACCTGGTCCAACCCTCCATTCATCTCGAACAGCACGACACGAAAACCGTCGAACCCCGAGTTGCGCAGTGCGAGCCGGAACTCCGCCTCGTACATCCCGAACCGGCACGGGCCGCACGAACCCGCGGTGATGAAAACGTTGTTGTTGAGAATGTCCTCGAGCGGCGTGCCGTCGCCGTCTCGCATGCGACGAAGGTGGTTCACGAGCGCCCCCACCGTGAAGTACGCAGGATTGCATTGCCCGTGGTTGCCGAACTCCTTGCCGGCCTGAAAGTCCGCTTTTTCGGGAGTCGCGATCACGCCGGCGTTGTAGCCGAGTCCCTGCAGCGCCGCGAGAATGAGCTGCTCGTGCCGCACGGAGAGTCCGCCGAACCAAATCGTGATGCGGTCACGCTCGTCGCGCGTCACCGGTCGCTCTCGCGGGCGCCGGAAATGTGTGAACGGACTCGATTGCGGTTCGCGACGGTTGGAGATCACGGATCCCCGGCTAGTGATTCGTTCGGGCAATCTCGCTCAGCCGTACGCCTGAGCGCATGGCACGGCCGATGAGGAACATCCCGGCCAGGACCGGCAGAACGCTCAGCCACTGCCCCGTGTGGATTGGGAAGCCGAGCCATTGCTCGATGCTCCTGAACGGCGGCATTTCGCGCAGCTGTTCGACATAGAAGTCCTTGTACTGCTCGACGAAGATGCGGAGTCCGAAGTAGACCGTGAGGAACGTGCCCGCGATGAGTCCCGAGCCGATTGGCCGAATGTTGCGACGCTCGACGGCCAGGAGCACCAAGTACGTGAATGGGCCGATCAGCAGATCGTAGAGTTGCGCCGGGTGCCGGGGCACGAGGTCGTGGCGCGCAAAGACGACCGCCCAGGGCACCGACGCGGGGCGTCCGATGACCTCGGAGTTGAAGAAGTTGCCGACCCGAATCCACCCGACGGAGAGCGCGACTGCGGGAGCGAAATAGTCGGACAACCTGGTCCAGGTGATGTGATGGCGCCGGCTGAACGCCCACAGCGTAATCGCGAGGCCCGCGGCGACACCGTGTGAGGCGATGCCGCCCTGCCACAAGGCAAAAACACGGAGTGGATTCGCGAGGTAGATCTGGGGCGCGTAGAAGAAGCAGTAGCCGAGCCGTCCGCCGATGATGACCGCCGGAACTCCGAAATACAGGAATTGCTCGGCAAACGCCGCGGACTCGCCGAATCGCCGCACGCGCGTGAACCAGACGGCGAACCCGGTCGCAAGAGCGAGACCGAAGCAGATCCCATAGTAGCGAACCGTCAGCGGTCCGAGGCGCACGAGCACCGGATCGACGTTCCAGACGATTGGATTCGGCATTGGTCCCGAGGAGAACCGTGCGACGCTCGCCGCGTTGCCCCGCGACATGCAGTACGTTGCGGGTACACTCTGCGTGGTCACCCCCAATATAGCGGGCCGCATGAAACGCACTTCCATTGGCTCGTTTGCAAGGCGTCATCGTCTCGCTCTTGCGCTTAGCGGAATCGTGGCGGGCAGCGCGGTGATCATTCCCGCGTGCGGGGGCAGTCCCGGCGCTGGCTCGTTCGGCAGTGGTGCCGCGACGACGATGACGATTACCGTCACATCGATTCCGACGACCGGGACGGTGCTCGTGGGCGCGACCCGCCAATACGCGATTGAAGTCCGCGACCAGAACAACGCGGTCCTCGGCGGCCAGTCCGCGACGTGGAGCATCGTCGGCGGGGGGGGAATCGCGACGATCGGCACAGGCGGCCTCGCGACGTGTGTCGCCGTGGGAACCGCGACCGTACATGCCGTGGGACCGTTGAATGGGTCGGGGGTGAATCTCACCGCAGATGCGTCGCTGCAATGCGTCGCCGCGCCGGTCCTCGTCCCGACGACGATGACGATTGTCGTCACGTCGACTCCGGCGACCGGGACGGTGCTGGTGGCCGCCACTCGCCAGTACGCGGTTGAAGTCCGCGACCAGAACAACGCGGTCCTTACCGGCCAGACCGCGGCGTGGAGCATGGTCACGGCGGGCATCGCGACGATCACGCCGGCAGGCGGCCTCGCGACGTGTGCCGCCGTGGGAACCGGAACCGTGCACGCGGTGGGACCGTTGAATGGGTCGGGGGTGAATCTCACCGCCGACGCGTCGCTGCAATGCGTCGCGCCGGTCCCCGTCCCGACGACGATGACGATTGTCGTCACATCGACTCCGGCGACCGGGACGGTGCTGGTGGGCGCGACTCGCCAGTACGCGGTTGAAGTCCGCGACCAGAACAACGCGGTCCTCACCGGCCAGACCGCGGCGTGGAGCATGGTCACGGCGGGCATCGCGACGATCACGCCGGCAGGCGGCCTGGCGACGTGTGTCGCCGTGGGAACCGGAACCGTGCACGCGGTGGGACCGTTGAATGGGGCCGGGGTGAATCTCACGGCCGACGCGTCGCTGCAATGTGCCGCGCCGGTCCCCGTCCCGACGACGATGACGATTCTCATCACGTCAGCACCGACGACCGGATCGGTGCTGGTGGGCACGACTCGCCAGTATGCGATCGACGTCCGCGACCAGTTCAACGCGGTCGTCACCGGCCAGACCGCGACGTGGAGCATCGTCGGCGCCGGGGGAATCGCGACGATCACGCCGACCGGTGGCCTCGCGACGTGTGCCGCCGTGGGAACCGTGACCGTGCACGCGGTGGGACCGCTGAACGGGCTGGGGGTGAATCTCACGGCCGACGCGTCGCTGCAATGCATCGCGTCAAGCGGCAACCCGGCCGTGGTCATCGTGCTGACGCCGTCAACCGTGACGGTGACGGTTTCGGCGTTGGGCAATGGGACGGCTACCACTACCGCGACCTTTCTTGATGCCGGCGGCCAGCTGACGAGCAACGGTTGTCCGGTCGGCTTTGCAACCGATTCGTCTTCGATTGCGTCCGTGGCCAGCACCGGCCTGACAGCGACCGTGACGGCACACGGAGCGGGCACGACCATCCTGCGCGCGTACTGTACGAGCGGGGCCAATATCACCTCGCTCGCCCGGGTCCAGGTAACCTCAGCGCCGCTCAACGTCGCCAAGGTCGTGATGGCCACTCGATACGTGTATTTCCCCGCGAGCACTCAGTCGAGCACGTTCCAGTTTGTCGCGACCGCGCTGGATGTCAACGGCGTGGCGGTTCCCGCGGCGCCCATGACCTTTACGGTCACGAACACCGGCGGCGTCGCGTCCGGCCCCGCGTCCATTGACCAGAGCGGCACGGTCACGGTAGCCGCGGCAGGAGCGGGCGGGCCGTTCCGCGGCGGCGCAGTGCTTACGGCGACGTCCGGCGGTCAGAAGGAGTTCGGCTTCGTGACGTACGGGGACGCCGGCACGATCCGCGGACAGGTCTCGTCCACGACCGGTCAATACGTCGGCGGCACCACGGCGACCGCGACCAACTCGGTGACCGGTGTGGTAAGCTCCGCGGGCGGCGTGACGAACGACGGATATTTCTACATCGTAGGTCTCATTGCCGGCACGTACACGGTGAACGTGACAGGCGCGGCAAGCGGGCAGTTGCAGACGTTCACCGGCGTTGTCGTCACCTCGGGTCAGCAGACCGTCGTGACCATGACGCCGTTCGCCCAGCGCTTGAGATATTAGAGCGGGAACAGACGGTGGTTCGATCGACACATGGCGGAATCCGCCGCGCCTAGCAGCGTCCTGCGATGGCTGGCTTCAGACGCCGAGCTGACCGGTCTCCGCTCGGGCCTCGGCCGCGTGGACAAGCGCGTCGCGTTCGCCCTCGTCTACACCGCGCTCGTCCTCGCCCTCGAAGAGTATTTCTTCACGTTCGCCGCGGTCAGACGGCAGGGATGGCTGAGCGGCGTCGCAACCGGCAGGCAGGACATCGCCGCCGGCCTCCTCTGGGTCGCGTCACTGCTCGTGTTCTATCTGCTCATCCCGGCGATCATCGTGCGGGTCTGGCATCGCGAACCGCTCGCGTCCATCGGCTGGAACACGCGTGGACTCGTTCGCCATCTCCGCGCGTATCTGCCGCTCTACGCACTCGTCTTGCCGCTCGTGGTGGTCGCGTCGCAAGGCGCGGCCTTCACCAGGACTTATCCGTTCGTGGCGAGCGCCCGCACGGACCTCTCCGTGTTCTTCCTCTGGGAGTGTGCGTACGCCGTTTCGTTTCTTGCCCTCGAAGCGTTCTTTCGCGGCTACCTGCTGTTCACCTGTGCGGCACGCATGGGCTGGCTCAGCGTCTTCGTGATGATTGTGCCGTACACGATGATCCACTTCCACAAACCGTGGCCCGAATGCCTCGGCGCCATCGTCGCCGGGATCACGCTCGGTGTGCTCGCGCTGGCGTTCAGGTCCTTTTGGGGAGGAGTGGTCGTGCACGCGATGGTCGCCGTGACGATGGACATCCTGGCGGTGCACCACGCGGGCCTCTTCTAGCCTTCCTGCCTGCGACGCTTGCGGTACGCGAAGACGACGATCAGCGCGGAAAGTATCCAGACCGGAGCGTCACCTGCACGCTCGTACACAGTGCTCTCGTGCATGAGGTGGACGACGGCGTCTATGTGCTCGGACTGGAAGGGCCGTGAGTGGACCATGATCCGGCCCACCGGATCGACGACTGCACTGATGCCGCTGTTGGTGCTCCGGACGAGGTAGCGGCGGTGCTCGATGGACCGGAAGGTCGCGAGGGCCAGGTGTTCCCACGGCTCCGACGTGTTCCCGAACCAGGCGTCGTTGGTGATGTTCACCAGGAGATCCGGGTGCGCGTGGCGGACCATGCGGTTCGTGAAGGCGGGCAGAATGTCCTCGTAGCAGATGAGCACCGACGCGCTGTGCGTGCCCGTCTTCGTTTCGAACGGCAGGGGATCGAGCCCCGTCCCCACGTTGAAGTGCCCACTGTTTGGCGACCACTCGCGGAAGACGGGAAACGTCTCCTCGAAGGGCAGCGTCTCGCCGAAATAGAGCAGGTACTCCTTGTCGTAGCGCCCGGTGATGTTGCCCCGCGCGTCGCTGATCAGGGCGCTGTTGAAGCGTTTTTGGCGCCTCGGATCAGGATCGCCGCGGACGATGACCCCGCCGAAGATGGTCTGCACGCCCAGGTTCTGTGCGACATTGGCCTTGTACAGCGTCTTGTACATGTCCTCGGGGACGTTCACGTTCACGGAGGTCTCGCTCCATACCACGAGATCGACGCCCATCTTGGTGAGTTCGCCGGTCATGCGCTGGTGCTTGCTCAGCCCTTCGAGGGCCATTCCGCGCTTCTCCATGAGCCCCATGCCGCCCTGCACGATCCCGACATGCACCGGTTCCGAGGCCTGCGCCCGCGCATCCACCTGCGGGATGCGCACGTAGCCGAAGAGCGCCGACGCAGCGAGGCCCCCGAAACCGGCGAGCAGGAGCTTGCGGTCCACGGCGCGTTTCATGAGCCGGGAGTGAATCAGCTCTTCGATGGCCAGGCCGACGCCGAGGAGCATCAAGCCGACGAGAACCGGGCCGCCCAGCTCGGCTATCTGCGCGAGCGCGTGCACGTTGTACACGGTGGCGCCGAAGTACCAGGGAAAGAGCACGGGAAAAATCAGCTCGCTCGCCGAGAACGCGCCGAGGGCCACGACGGCATGCGGCCATCCGCGCTGCGCCCCTCGAGCGTAGAGCCAGCCCATGAGCGCGATGCGCCCGCTCTGATAAGTGCAGATGATGAGCACGAAGAGCAGACATAGCGCCGTGGGGAAGCCGCTGAAGGAGCGCAGCATGACGAACAGCCAGTAGAAGCCGGCCAGGTTCATCGCGAGCCCCGAGAGGAGCCCGAGCAAGAGCGCACGCTTCGGCGTCTGCCCGCGGAGCGCCAAAAGCAGGGGAACGAAGGCGATGAAGGCCAGCGGCCACGCGTTCACCCCTGGAAACGCGAGCCAGTAGAGGACGCCGGAAAGTAGCGCGGCCGAGTTGGCGGCGGCCGGGCCGAGGGGAAAGGCCGGCTTCGGCAACATCACGTCAGGGCCACTGCCACAACGCGATCGTCAGCGTGCCGGCGCGCGCACCACCAGAATACGGCAACGTCCAAGGTGCGTTCAGCGGTGAACGAACACCGCTTTCGACCGCGGGCCGTTGGCCAGGAAATTGTCGACGCCGATGCGCATGTCCGCGGTGGCGCAGCATTCGCCGAAGAGTTCCGACTCGAGGCGCAGTCCGTCGGCGAGCGGCAGACGGCATCCCTCGACGATCGCACGGCAGATCAGGGCATCGATCGACCGGCTGAGGTGGCCGAGTTCCACCGGCGGCAGATGGTCCGGCGTCTCAATGGGCCCGGTGCCGATCGGCGTGAGGGCAACTTCGCCGCGCGCAGCGGCGCGGGCGAGCCGCACGGCGGCATCCACCACATCGCCGACCACCTCCTCGCGAATGAGCCCGCACTCGACGGCTTCCCGGCCGGAGAGTGCGCGGCCCGTGCGCAGCATCTCGGCGGCTCGCTCGACGCCGACGAGGCGCGGGAGCCGTTGCGTGGCACCCGCGCCGGGAACGATGCCGAGGTTCGCTTCGGGCTGCGCGACCGCGACCGGCAATCCGGCGCGTACGAGGCGCGCCGTGCAGCACATCGCGAGCTCGTTGCCGCCGCCGAACGCCATGCCGTTGAGCGCGCAGATCACGGGCTTGCCGAGATGCTCGAACAGGTTGCCCGACACCTTCGATCGCTCCGACGTGGCGACTCCCTCGGCCGGGCTCTTGATCGCCGACAGGAAACCCACGTCGGCGCCCGAGACGAACGCCTTTGGGCCGAATCCCGTGATCACCACGGCGGCGATCTTCTTGTCGGCGGCCAGCGCCCTGGCATGAGTCGCCAGCTGATCGTAGACGTCGTCGTTGAGCGCGTTCAGCACGCGCGGCCGACGAATGGTGAGCACGGCGACGTCGCCCTCGTCGCGCCGGATGACCTGCTCGATCCGGAACGGCCGCCCCGCTCGTGCCTGCGCGGTGATGCACTTCGGCACCGGGAATCCGGGATGCCCGGCGGCGTAGAACTCCACGAGCCCGAGCGCGCGGTCGACGCCCATCTCGTTCATCAGCGAGAAGGGCGCGCGCATCGCGAGTCCGGTCTCGACGCCGAGTTCGAGATCCGCGAGGGTGATGATGCCGCTGTCGAGGATCTCACCCGCGAGACCGAAATACGCGCCGAGCATGGTGTCGGCGATGTTCCTGCTCTGCTCCGGCGTGAGCTCGACCTTCTCGTCACGCTTCGGCACCTCCCACGGCTTGCCCGACGCCATCGCTTCCTTCATGAGGCGCGGCGAGCGGAACCACGGGCCGATTTTCGACGTCATCACGTCGAGCGAGTGATTGGTGATCGGGTTGCCGCCCGTGAGGTTCATCGCGGTGAAGGGCCCGATGCCGAGCCCCAGCGCAACTCGGGCGCCGGTATCGACTTCCTTGACCGTGCCGAGCCCCTCCTCGACCGCGAGCGCGGCGGCCAGGAACAGCCCCTCGAACACCGGATTCACGGCGTAGCCGAACCGCCCGCCCACGAGCACCGGGATCTTCCCGATCTCCTCGTAGAGCCCCATCAGCGACCGGGTGCGCGCGGGATCGGTATCCCGTCCCGGGACGATNNCGCGCGTCGGCGCCGAGGCCGCCGAAGATCTCCTCGGGCTCGATGTGCGAGGAGTTCGAGGCGAGGATGGCGTCCGGTCCGCAGAGCGTCTCGAGCTGGGCGAAGATCTTCCTCTTGATGTCGAGGTTCTCGGTCGCCGCCTCGACCACGAGGCTTGCGCCGGCGAGCTGCGCGTAGTCGGTGGTGAAGGTGAGGGCGCGAATCATCGCATCGGCGGCGTCGGGCTTGAACGCGCCGCTCTCGCGTCCCTTGGCGATTTTCTGCTCGGCCTTGGCGCGGCCGCGCGAGACGGCCTCTTCAGAGACGTCGACGACCACGACGGGCACCCCGTGGGTATGGAACGCCTTGGCGAAATAGAGTGCGATATCCGGGCCGATGTTGCCGGAGCCGACGACCCCGATCTTGTCGATGGCGAGATCCCTGAAGCGGTAACTCACGTCCGTATCCTCCAAGTCCGACCGGCGGCGCAGCTGTCTTCTGCCCGGTCCGGTTCACGTGCAAAGGGGAATCCCACTTGACAGCGGGGCCAGCTAAGGTAGAGTATATTCTATCGAACGTCCGTTCGAAATAGGAAGGGGTCGGAAACTCCGGAGGGTGTGAGTCCGCATGGCAACCCGAGTGGATGGCGGCATGGGGACCCCGATGGCGCGCGGCGCCGTAGTCGAGTGGGCGCGCGACATCTACGACGACCTCGACTTCACGGTCGTGCGGCAGTGGCTCGAGGATCACCCGAAGGGCAAGGCCGGCGGCTACCTCCCGGTCTACGCTCCGAGGGAGGTGCTGCATGCCACGGGATTCCTTCCGGTGGGCATCCACGGCGGCGGCGACCGGCTGGAGATCATCCGCGGCGATGCCTTCTACCAGTCGTACATCTGCCACCTGCCGCGCTCGGTGATCGAGCTCGCGCAGTCGGGGCGGCTCGACATGCTGTCGGCCGTGCTGTTCCCGTCGACCTGCGACGTCATCCGCAACCTGTCGGGAATCTGGAAGCTGCTCTATCCCGACGTCTACGTCCGCTACGTGGACGTGCCGCAGATTCCCGATCCGGGCGCCGCGGCGGAGTTCTGGGCAGGCGAGCTCCGCCGGCTGCTCGACGACCTGGGCGACGTCACCGGACACCGGCCGACCGACGAGGAGCTGCGCCGCTCGATCGCACTGTACAACGAAACGCGCGAGATGATCCGCACGCTTTACGCGGCGCGGCGCGAGCGCCCGTGGGACGTGCCGACCGAGGAGCTCTACCTCCTCCTCCGCGCCGGCGAGAGCGTTGCACCGGAGGAGTTCATCGCCCGCGCGAAACAATACCTCGCGGCGGTCGCGGCGGACCCCAAGCGCCAGCGCGACAACAGCCGCGTCGTCATCGTCGGGGCGTTCTGTGAACAGCCGCCGCTGGGACTCATCAAGAGCATCGAGCGCGCGGGCTGCTACATCGTGGACGACGACTTCCTGGTCGGGAATCGCTTCCTCACGCACGACGTCCCGACCGACGGCGATCCCGTGCGCGCGCTCGCCGACGCGTTCATCCGCAACGACATGAAGTCGTCGGTGCTCTACGAGATCGACCCGGGCGGCAAGCGGTCGCTGATGAAGAACCGGGTCGCCGCCGCGAACGCCGACGGGATCATCTTCGCCACGCCGAGTTTCTGCGATCCCGCGCTGCTCGATCAGCCCATGCTGCGCAACGGCGCCGAGAAGGCCGGCATTCCGTGCATCGCGTTCAAGTATGCCGAGAACACCGGCCAGTTCCAGCAGTTCCGCGAGCAGGCCGGGACCTTCGCGGATTCCATCAAGCTGTGGGGGGCCGCCTGATGTCCGTAGCGCTCAAGGACCGTTCGATGGTGCTGCAGAAGGAGATGATCGCGGACCATTTCGAGAAGCTCGCGCACGCGACGGAGACGAAAACGCCGGTGGTCTACACGTTCGTGCCCGGCAACCTCACCGAACTGATCCGCTCGTTCGGCGCGCTCCCGGTGCTGCCGGAGATCAACGCGCTGCAGTCCGGCATGCGCAAACTCTCCGGCGAGTACATCGCCGAGGCGGAACGCGCCGGCCATTCCGAGGACGTGTGCACGTACGTGAAGTGCGACATCGGGATGATGCGCTCGGGCAACATCGGTCCGGGAGGCAAAAAGCTGCCGAAGCCCGATCTGCTGCTGCTCTCGTACACCGGATGCTACACGTTCATGAAATGGTTCGAGCTGCTCCGCGAGGAGTACGACTGCCCGACGGTGATGTTCCACGTCCCGTACCAGGGCGACGGCAAGCTCGAGCCGGAGCACCGCGAGTACATGCTGCGCCAGCTGCGCGAACAGGTGATTCCCGCGCTCGAGAAGGCGACGGGACGGAAATACGACGAGGAGAAGCTGCGGCACCACCTCGCGCTCTCGGCCATGGCCGAGGAGGACCTCGTCGCGGTGCTGCAGGCGGGAAAGAAGCGCCCGAGCCCGATCGACGGCTACTTCGGCACCGTGTACTACGTGGGGCCGATCTTCAGCGCGTTCCGCGGCACGCAGGAAGGGGTCGACTACTATCGCGCGCTGCGCGAGGAAGTCGAGGAGCGCGCGATGCTCGGACTCGGGCCCATCACGCCCGACGGTCCGCTTGAGGGAGAAAAGTACAGGCTCGTGGTCGAAGGGCCGCCGAACTGGACTCACTTCCGCGACTTCTGGAAGATGTTCGCCGACGAGAAGGCCGTGGTGGTGGCGTCGACGTACACGAAGGTCGGCGGCACCTATGATTTCGGCTTCCGGCACGATCCGAACGATCCCCTGGGCACGCTCGCGGACTACTGCAGCGGCTGCTACACGAACCTGAACCTGCCGTCGCGGATCGACATGATCTGCCAGTACATCAAGGAGTACGAGGCCGACGGTTTCCTGATCAACTCGGTGAAGTCGTGCAACTCGTTCTCGGCCGGTCAGCTGATGATCCTGCGCGAGGTGGAGAAGCGGACCGGGATTCCCGGCGCGTTCATCGAGTCGGATCTCGTGGATCCACGCTACTTCTCCGCCGCGAACATCAAGAACCGGCTGGAGAGCTACTTCCAGATGATCGACGCGCGCCGCGCGGGGAAGACCCCATGAGCTGCGTCGTCGGCATCGACCTCGGCTCGACCACCACGAAGGCGGTCATTCTCGACGAGAACGGCAACGTGCTCGGCCGCGGCATCACGAACTCGCGTTCGAACTACGACCTCGCTGCCGCGGTCGCCAGGACCGAGGCGGTCATCAATGCGAAGTTCGGGCTCATCGAACAGCAGGTGGCGGCCACCGAAACGGCCGAGGCGGTGACCATCCTGCGGCGCGCGTTCGTGATGGAGCAGCTTCTTCATCAGCTTCGGCGCCTCGAATCACTGTTGCTCGAGGAAGTCGAGAAGTCGGCGCCGTCGCATCTCTCGGCGCCCTTCCGCGAGGCGATCGAGGAGATCTGCCGTCGCATTACTGCCGAAGAAGAGGCGTACTTCCGCCAGCCGCCGGTGCTGCGCTCGGATTTCTTCCGCGACGCGGTGGGTTCGGCCTTCATGCGGATCGCCGAGCAGATCGGCGATCCCACGGGCGTGAGCTTCGACCGGCTGGTCGGCGTCTATGACAAGTGCATCATCCGCGTCGAGAACGAGCCGATGGACCTGGATTTCCGCGACCACATCGGCGACGCGCTGACGCGGGTGAGCAATCCACGACTGGCCGACGCGGTGGAGTACGCGATCGCATACGACCTGACGCCGGCGGCGACCGTCGGCACCGGCTACGGTCGCGCGCGCCTGCCGTTCCCCAAGGAACAGATCCGCTCCGAGATTCTCTGCCACGGGCTCGGGGCGCACGCGATGTTCCCGGCGACGCGCACGGTGCTCGACATCGGCGGCCAGGACACGAAGGCGATCCAGGTCGATCCCGAGGGGATCGTGACCGGCTTCCAGATGAACGACCGCTGCGCNNCTCGGCTACATCGCCGACGAAATGAATCTCGGCCTGCACGAGCTCGGGCCGCTCGCCGAACTCTCGAAGCGCAGCGTGAAGATCAACTCCACCTGCACCGTCTTTGCCGGCGCGGAGCTGCGCGAGCGGCTGTCGCTGGGCGAAAAACGTGAGGACATCCTCGCCGGGCTGCACCGCGCCATCGTCATTCGCGCGATGAGCCTGCTCGCGCGCTCGGGCGGCGTGGACGACGAGTTCACCTTCACCGGCGGCGTGGCCAAGAACCCTGCCGCCGTGCGGGCCATTCGCGAACTCGTCCAGGAGAACTACGGCGAGCGCACGCTGAACATTTCCGCGGAGAGCATCTACACCGGAGCGCTGGGTGCGGCGCTCTTCGCCAACCGGATGGTGGCCTGATGATCACCACTGCGGGGATCGACGTGGGGAGCGGCGCCGTGAAAGTCACGGTGATGCGCACGGATGGCGAGGGAGGGGAGACCCTGCTCGCCCAGGTCTCGACCCGAATTCGCCGCCGCGAGATCGCGAGGGTGGTCGACGAGACGTTCGATGCGACCGTGGAAGCGGCGGGCGTGGACGAGATCCACTACATCGGCACCACCGGCGAAGGCGGCGAGGTGCCGTTCGCCACCGGGCACTTCTATGGGATGACCACGCATGCGCGCGGGGCGCTGTACCTCATGCCCGGCATCGGCGCGGTGCTCGACGTCGGCGCGCTGCACACGCGCGCGGTCGCGATGGACGGCAACGGGCGCGTGAAAGACTACAAGATGACGAGCCAGTGCGCGTCGGGGTCCGG
>PMYN01000063.1:23599-27360 GCA_003171215.1 Gemmatimonadota bacterium
CTCGCCGAGACCGACGTGATCAACATGGTGTCGCGGGGCATCACCACGTCCGACATCCTGCGCGGCGTGCACGAGAGCATGGCCGAGCGGTTCGTGCGGCTGCTGCGATCCCTCGAGTTCGAGGGCGCGGTGTTCGTGAGCGGCGGCCTGGCGTCGGACACCGGGCTTCTTGCGGCGTTGCGCGACGCGCTCGACAAGAAGGTGGACCTGGCCAAGCTCGAGGTCGTTACACACGAATCGGCCATTTTCGCCGGCTCGATCGGTGCGGCGCTGTGGAGCGCCTACCGCTATCGGAAGCTGTCTCAGCACGACGTCGCGTGGACCGCCGCAGCGAAGGTCGCGTGATGCGCGCTGCACCCGTTATTCGCTGAGCTCCGCCATGGGGATGCCGGACTTCACGTATCTGCGGCCAGGCAGCGTGGCCGACGCGTGCGCGCTCGCCAGCCGCCTTGGCGGCGACGCGACGTTCATCGCGGGCGGAACGGAGTTGATCCCCGACTTTCACCGCGGGCGCGAGACGGCGCGCCAGCTGATCGCCCTCGACGCCATCGACGAACTGCGCGGCATCACGATCGCGGCGGGGGAACTGCGCATCGGGGCGCTGACGACGGTGGCTGCGGTAGCCGCCTCGGCGCTGGTGCGCGACCGGCTGGCGGCGCTTGCCGACGCGGCGCGCGCGATCGGCAGCGCGCAGATCCGGAGCCTGGCGACGATCGGCGGCAACTTCTGTCGCGCCGTGGCCTGCGCCGACACGCCGCCGGCGGCGATCGCCGGCGAGGCGCGAGTCCACCTCATCGGTGCGAACGGAACACGCGAGGTGGCTGCCGAGGAGTTCTTCCTGGGGCCGCGGCGCACGGTGCTCGCGCAGGGCGAGATGCTGCTGGCGATCGCGCTGCCGGCGCGACCGGCCGGTTCGGGTTCGAGCTACCAGCGCTTCTCGCGACGCAAAGGCGCGGCGCTGGCGGTCGCGGCAGTCGCCGTTCGCGTGACGATGGCCGGCGGCCGGATCACCGGAGCGCGCATCGCCCTTGGCGCGGTGGCGCCGGTGCCGATGCTGGTCGCGCGTGCGGCCGCGATGCTCGAGGGCGAGCGGCCATCGCGCGCACTGTTCGCCAGCGTGGCCGCCGTGTGTGCCGACGACGCGCTGCCCATCACCGACCTGCGCGGGTCGGCCGAGTTCCGCCGCGAGCTCGTGAATGTCCTCACGCGGCGCGCGCTCGATGAGGCCAGCGCGCGGGCAGAAGAGGCGCAGTCATGAACGGCGAGGTCCTGGTCCGTCTCAACGTCAATGGCGAGGATCGTACGCTCGCCCTCAAGCCGAACACCACGCTCCTCGCCGCGCTGCGCCTGCACATGGGCCTGACCGGCACCAAGAGGGGTTGTGCATCCGGCGATTGCGGCGCCTGCACGGTGCAGGTCGACGGCCAGCCGGTGAACTCCTGCCTGCTGCTCGCGGTGGCCGCCGAGGGCAAGCGCATCACGACCATCGAAGGGCTCTCGCATCACGGCGACCTGCACCCCCTGCAGCAGTCCTTCGTGAAGCACGGCGCAATCCAGTGCGGCTTCTGCACGAGTGGTGCGCTGATGGCGTCGAAAGCCCTCATCGACCGGAACGAGGCGCCGTCACAGGGCGAGATCAAGGAAGCGCTCGCCGGCAACCTGTGCAGGTGTGCGACGTACCCGCGGATGCTGAAGGCGGTGGCGGGGTGGAAGGAATTCGAGGGTGTGCGGTTCGATGCGAAGCCGCACGTGCACGCCGAGCGCGACCAGAAGCGCGATCACGACGTGGTGAGCCACGGGGTGACGCGGTACGACGCGCCCGACAAGGTCACGGGGCGCGCGAAATACACCGCGGACATCCAGCTCCCGGACACCGTCGTCGGCAAGATTCTCGGGAGCCCCATCGCCCACGGGCTCATCAAGCGCATCGACGTGTCGAAGGCGCGCGCCCTGAGCGGCGTGCTCGCCGTGATCACCGGCGCCGACGTGCCCGACGCGTGGTACGGCGTGAGTCCGGCGCGCGAGGACGAACAGATCCTCGCCAAGGAGCGCGTTCGCTACGTGGGCGACGAGATCGCCGCCGTTGCGGCGGTCGACGAGGAAACCGCCGAGCGCGCGCTCAAGCTGATCGAGGTCGAGTTCGAGGAACTGCCGGCCGTGTTCGATCCGGTCTCCGCGATGGCGCCCGGGGCGCCGGTCATCCATCCCGAAAAGCCACGCTACGCCGGCAACATCAATACGCGCGTGGACTGGCATTTCGGCGACGTGACTCAGGGGTTCGCCGAGGCCGACCTCGTGCGCGAGGAGCGTTTCGTCGGCAACCGCACGTATCAGTCGCCGATGGAACCGCACGCCGCGCTCGCGCGGTGGGAGCACCACGGCGAGCGACTGACGCTCTGGTCGTCGACGCAGACGCCCCACTACCTGCATCGCTCGCTCTCGCGCGTGCTCGGCATCCCGATGGGGAACATCCGCGTGATCCGGCCGGCGGTCGGCGGCGGCTTCGGCGCGAAGGCCGAGGCCACACCGCTCGATTTCTGCGCAGCGATCCTCGCGAAGCTGACCGGCCGTCCCGTGGCCATGGAGTACACCCGCGAGGAGATGTACCTGCACTTCCGCGGACGTCACAAGCAGTACATCGATCTCAAGATCGGCGTGAAGAAGGACGGCACGATCACGGCGGTGGAGCACACGGTGGTGCTCGACGGCGGCGCGTACACGTCGTACGGCGTGATCACCGCGTACTACGCGGGGTCGATGCTGCCGACGCTCTACAAGATTCCCAACTACAAGTACGACGGCACGCGCGTCTATACGAACCTGCCAGCGTCCGGTGCCTTCCGCGGTCACGGTGTGCCTCAGCCGCGCTTCGCGTTCGAATCGCTGCTCGACATGATCGCCGAGGAACTCGGACTCGACCCGTTCGAGATCCGGCTGCGGAACGCGATGGAGCCGAACATGCGCACGGGAAACGCGCTCGACATCTCGTCGTGCGAGTTCATCGAGACGCTGAATCGTGCGCGCGAGACCTCCGGCTGGGCCGCGAAGAAAGGGAAATTGCCGCCCGGCAAGGGCATCGGCGTCGGGTGCGGCGGATTCGTATCGGGCGCGGGCTACCCGATCTACCGGTCGGATTTCCCGCACTCGAACGCGATGATCCGCGTGCACGAGGACGGCACGGGCGTGACGCTGCACATCGCCGCCTCCGAGATCGGCCAAGGGTCCGATACCGTGCTCGTGCAGATCGCCGCCGAGGAACTCGGCGTTCCGTACGAATGGGTCTGGATGGCCGACTGCGATACCACGCTGAGCCCGCTCGACCTCGGATCGTACTCGAGCCGCGTCACGCTGATGGGCGGAAACGCGGTGAAGATGGCGGCGCAGAACGTCACCGCGCAGCTCCGCGAGGTTGCGGCGCGCGAACTCGGCTGCGATCCCGCCGCGCTGACGGCGAGGGAGGGACGGTTCTTCGTCCGGGAGCATCCGTCGGTGGGGATGGATTGGGCCGCCGCCGCGCGCATCGCGTTCTCGAAGAAGGGGCCCGTGGTCGGCACGGGATCCTACACGCCGCCCAAGCATCTCGGCGGCGAGTTCAAGGGCGGCACGGTCGGCACGTCGCCCGCCTACAGCTTCTCCACCGCCGTCGCGGAAGTGACCGTCGACTTGGAGACCGGATACGTCACCGTCGATCGCTTCACGGACTACAGCGACGCCGGAACCGTGATCAATCCGGTGACGCTCCACGGCCAGGTGGAGGGTGC
>PMYN01000063.1:27405-43364 GCA_003171215.1 Gemmatimonadota bacterium
CTGCTTCCCGTGCTGGGCGCGATCGCCAACGCGATCTACGACGCGTGCGGCGTGCGCGTGACGGAACTCCCGATCACGCCGGAGAAGATCCTCCGGGGACTCAAGCAGCGTGAAGGGTCGCGCGCTTCCCGGGCGGTCGTCGGCACCGGAGTCCGCGCATGACCATGCCGAAGACGAGCGCGGCGATTCGCGCTCCCGGGCGGCGGCTGGCGCGGGCGTCGACGCAGAAGAAACTTGACGAGCTGCTGATGAAGGCGGCGTCGCTGATCGCCCGCAAGGGATTCGAGGCGACGTCGATGCGCGACCTCGCCAAGGCTATCGACGCGAGCCTCGCCGGGCTCTACCACTACTTCTCGAGCAAGGAAGACCTGCTCTTCCAGCTGCAATACCGCACCTTCGAGGCGCTGCTCGAGCAGCAGCAGGCGGTCGCGGCGGAGCCGGGCACACCCGAAGAACGCTTCGCGCGATTGATCACCGGGCACCTCCAGTTCTACTCGCGGCACAGGAACGAGCTGAAGGCCTGCACGTTCGAACTCGAGTCGCTCACCGGCAAGCCCTACGAGACGGTCGAGGCGATCCGGCGCCGGTACTATCGGCTCATGACCTCGGTCGTCGCGGACGTGATCGGCGGGCCCTCGTCGAACGGCAAGGAGACGCGGAAGAGCCGCCACGCGACGCTGTTCCTCTTCGGCATGCTGAACTGGATCTTCATGTGGTACGAGCCGTCGCGGCACGGGACGGTGGAACAGATCGGACAGGAAATGCAGGAACTGGTGTTGGACGGTCTTCGGCGCGGGAAACGCAGCGGCTGATCCCGGGCGCCGCGCCGGCGTCCGCGGAATTCACGATCGCGAGGAGGGTGGCAGTGCAGTTTCAAGACGTCTGGATTCCCTATGGAGCATACTGGTCCACGCCGTTCTGTTCGTGGCAAGGAACCTTTGCGACGCTGCCCCCGATCCCGTTCGCCGCCGAGGTCGCGGCGCGCGCGCTCGCCGAGCGCGGCATCGCGCCGTCGGACATCGACGGGCTCTGCTTCGGTACGACGATCGCGAGCAAATACTCTTTCTACGCCGCCCCATGGTTTGCCGGGATGGCCGGCCTCGGCCACACGACGGGGCCCACCATCAGCCAGGCCTGCGCGACGTCCGTGCGGTGTGTCGTGACGGCCGCGCAGGAGCTGAGCACGGGGGGCGCGACCGCGTATCTCGCGGTGGCGGCCGACCGCACGAGCAACGGCCCGCACGTGTTCTATCCCAATCCCGGCGGCCCCGGCGGCACGGGTGACTCCGAGAACCTCGTGCTCGACAGTTTCGGGCTCGATCCGTGGGCGAAGAACTCGATGCTGCAGACCGCGGAGAACGTCGCCCGCGAGGCCGGTATCACGCGCGCGGACCAGGAGGAGGTCACGCTCCTGCGCTACCGCCAGTACGCGGACGCGACGGCCGATGACGGCGCGTTCTTCAAGCGGTACATGTCGTGGCCCCTCGAGGTCAAGGATGCGCGCGGCAAGAAGGTCGTGGCGACGGTGAGGGGTGACGAAGGTGTGCACCCGACGAACGCGCAGGGCCTCGCGACGCTCCGGCCCGTGGTCGAGGGCGGCTCGGTGACGTTCGGCACGCAGACGCACCCCGCCGACGGCAACGCGGGCATGCTGCTGACCTTCGGGCGCGACCGCGCGCGCGGCATCTCGCCGAAGGGTGCGGTGGACGTGCAGCTGCTTTCCTACGGCCAGGCGCGCGTGAAGAAGGGCTTCATGCCGATGGCCGTCGCACCGGCCGCCGCACAGGCGCTCCACCGCGCCGGCATCACCGCGGACCAGCTCGGCAGCATCACGTCGCACAATCCGTTCGCGGTGAACGACGTGTACCTCGCACGCGAACTGAAGCTCGACCCCGAGCGGATGAACCGACACGGTTGCTCGCTCGTGTGGGGACACCCGCAGGGACCGACCGGACTGCGCTCGATCATCGAGCTCATCGAAGATCTCGCGATCGCGGGCGGCGGATATGGACTGTTCACTGGCTGTGCCGCGGGCGACAGCGCCGCTGCGGTGGTGTTGAAAGTCAGCATGCGCTGAACGATCGGAACGACGGAGAGGATTCCAGTCATGAATTATTTCGCCTCGAAGGAGGCAGCCGGATTCGGCTTCAAGGACATCCTGTACGAGAAGAAGGACTGGGTGGGCCGCATCACCATCAACCGGCCCGAGTCCTTCAACTGCTACACGACGTCCACGCTGCAGGAACTCATCACGGCCATCGACGACGCGTCGAACGACGACAAGGTCGGCGTGATCGTGCTCACGGGCGCCGGCGACAAGGCGTTCTGCACCGGCGGCGACGTGAAGGAGTACGCGGGCACGTACACCCAGAGTCCGCACGACTACTTCAAGTACATGGGGCTCTTCGCCAAGTACATCGAGAGCATCCTGCGCAGCGGCAAGGTGACGATCGCGCGCCTCAACGGCATCGCCGTCGGCGGCGGCAACGAGACGCAGCTCGCCTGCGATCTCGCCGTGATGGCCGACGACACGTATCTCGGCCAGGTCGGCACGAGCGTGGGGAGTGTCGCCTGCGGCGGCGCCACGCAGTGGCTGTCGAT
This sequence comes from Gemmatimonadota bacterium, assembly GCA_003171215.1. GTDB lineage: Bacteria > Gemmatimonadota > Gemmatimonadetes > Gemmatimonadales > Gemmatimonadaceae > Fen-1231. The sequence continues at coordinate 30,007 of PMYN01000063.1, forward strand.
CCACGTCGGCGATCGCCGCGCGCGCGAGATGCTGTTCCTGAATCCGCGCATCCCGGCGGCGAAGGCGCTCGAATGGGGGCTCGTGAACCGGGTCGTGCCGCGCGACAAGCTCGACGAGGAAGTGAACGTGCTCGTGAAGCAGCTGCTCGAGAAGTTCCCGGAGTGCACGAGGTACACGAAGCAGCAGGTGAATTACTGGAAGGAAGCCTCGTGGCACGCGACCGTCGGGCACGCGCGCGACTGGCTCTCGACTCACTTCACGACGCTCGAGCCCTACGAAGGGATGCAGGCGTTCGTCGAGAAGCGGAAGATCGATTTCATGGGGCTGCGCAAGAAGGCCGCCGACGAGAACGGCAGCAGCGAGTTCCTCTGGGGACCGTACAGCCAGACGTGCGGGAGCTGCGGCGCCAAGGGCATCCCGAAGCAGTTCACGTTCTGCGGCGGCTGCGGCGCCAAGCTGGGATAGTGACGCACGCCATGAAGCGCGATCTCGCGGGGCAGTCGACGCTCGTCACCGGTGCGGGACGCGGCATCGGCGCGGCGATCGCGCGCGAACTCGCGTCGCAGGGCAGCGACGTGGCGCTCGTGGACTTCGGTGCTTTCGAGGATGCCGAGCGCGTCGCAGAGGAGCTGCGGGCGCTCGGCCGCCAGGCCGTCGCGCTGCGGGCCGACGTTTCCGACTTCGCGGCGGCCGAGCAGGCGGTCGCGGAGGCGGTGAGGCAGCTCGGCCGGCTCGACGGCCTGGTGTGCAATGCCGGAATCACGCGCGACGCCGTCTCGTGGAAGATGACGGAAGCGGCGTGGGACGCGGTGCTCGACGTGAACCTGAAAGGTTGTTTCGCCTTCTGTCGCGCCGCGGCGCCCGTGTTTCGCGGACAGCGCCGCGGGAGCATCGTCACGATCGCTTCGATCAACGGCATGCGCGGCAAGTTCGGCCAGTCGAACTATGCGGCGTCGAAGGCGGGAGTGATCGGCCTCACCAAGGCGCTCGCGCGCGAGCTGGGACCGAGCGGTGTGAACGTCAACAGCGTGGCGCCGGGTTTCATCCGCACGGAAATGACGGCGAGCCTGCCGCCGGCCGTGGTGGAACGCGCGGTGGAAGAGTCGGCACTCGGCCGGCTGGGTGAAACGGACGAGGTCGCGGCGGTCGTGGCGTTCCTGTTGTCGGATCGGGCGCGGTACATCACGGGCGAGGTCATCAAGGTCGATGGCGGCCAGTACATCTGAGAGGACGGCGATGAACACGACGATGACCACGGGTGCGGTGCGGTACGAGGTGCGGGAGGATGTGGCCTTCCTCACGCTCGACGCGCCGCCGGTCAACGTGCTGAGTGCGGCGATGATGGGGGAACTGGCGGGCGGCGTCGAGCGGGCACAGGCGGATCGTTCGCTCAAGGCACTCGTGCTGCACTCTGCGGCGCGGGCGTTCTCGGCCGGTGCGGACGTCGGCGAGCACCGTCCGGAAGAGGCGCCGGAGATGATCGCGACGTTCAGCCGCCTGTTTGCCGCACTCGGCTCGGTGGAGTTGCCGGTGGTGATGGCGGTGGACGGCGCGGCGCTGGGTGCCGGATTCGAGCTCGTGATGATGGCGGACGTGCTCCTTGCCAGCGAGCGCGCGACGTTCGGGCAGCCTGAGATCCGGATCGGCTTCTTCGCGCCGGTCGGCGTGGCGTTGCTGCCCGCTCGCATCGGCCTCGCACGGGCGATCGAAGTGACGTCCACGGGACGCACGTACACGGCCGCGGAAATGCACGCGATGGGGCTCGTCTCGCGCGTCGTGCCCGAGGCCGGGCTGTCGGCAGCGCTCGATCAGGTGCTGGGCGACCTGCGGCGTGCGAGTCCGCTGGTGATGCGGATGAACGTTCGCCTCTCCCGCCGGCTGCTCGGGCTGCCGTTCGAAGAGGCGCGGCGCGAGGCGGAGCGCGTTTTCCTGGGTGAGCTGATGGCCACGGAGGACGTGCGCGAAGGGATCGCATCGTTCTTCGAGAAGCGACGTCCGCTGTGGAAGAACCGGTGAGCCGCGCCAGAGCGCGGCAGGAGCGGGGGCGATGCGGATCCTGATCGTCGGAGCCGGGGCACTGGGCGGGCTCGTGGGGGCATACCTCACGCGCGCCGGCGAGGACGTCACACTCCTCGAGATGAACCAGGCGCGCGCGCGCCTGCTCGCCGACGCCGGGTTGCACATCACGCGCGTCGGCCAGGACGAAACGACGATCCCGATCCATGTCGTGACCTCGCTTGCCGGGGTCGATCCGTTCGACCTCGTGTTCGTCGCCGTCAAGACGTACCAGACCGGGGACGCGGTGGGTGCGGCGCTCGAGGCGACCACGGCCTCGACGCTCTTCTTCTCTCTGCAGAACGGCATCGGGAATGCCGAAACGATCGCCGCCATGGTGGGCGAAGAGCGCGTGTTGTGCGGCGTCACGTACCACAGCATCGAACACGCCGGGCCGGGGCGACTGCGCTATCGTGCGGGCATCAAGCCCATCCAGATCGCCGCCGTGCGCGGCGGCGCGACGCCGCAGGTCGAGGCGATCGCCGAAGCGTTCCGCCGTGCCGGATTCGAAACCAACGTCGTCGCGAACGTGGATCACGCGCTCTGGCAGAAGCTGCTGCACAACGCGGTGGTGAACCCGACGTCGGCCATCACCGGCCTCACCTGCCGCGAAATGCTCGCCGACGGAGAGTTGATGGCGTTCATGCGCGACCTGTGCGCCGAGATCATCGCGGTGATGCGCGCGCGCGGCGTGCCGATCGTCGACGAGGAAGATCCGTTCCGCCCGATCATCGGATCGCTCAAGGCGCTGGGCAAGAACCGGCCCTCGATGTGGCAGGACCTGGCGCGCGGCACGAGGACCGAGGTCGATGCGCTCAACGGCGCCATCGTGCGCGAAGCGGAGCGGCTCGGGCTCGCCGTGCCGCACAACGCCGCGCTCGTGCACTTCATCCATTCGCGTGAGCGGCAGAAATTCCTCCGGAAGCAGGAGATCGTGCAGCGGCTTGGCCTCGATCGCTCCCGTGCCGCGGATGAGGAAGTGCCGCGCCCGCGGTTGCGCACGATGCCGCGCGCGGTGCCGCGCGACGCGGACGCGGGCATGCCGCTGGGCGGCCCGCCGCTCGAGAGCACGCGGCGACTCAAGGAACTGATGCACGCGTACTACGTGGATCTCGCCGCCGCGGCGGACGACCCCGATCGCCTCGTGGCCGCGTGCTCCGGGCTCGCGCCGGTGGAGATCGTCCGGGCGCTCGACTTCGTGCCGTACTACCCGGAGAATCACGCGGCCCTGATCGCCGCGTCGCGCCGGGCCGGCCCGTACATCGCGCGCGCCACCGCCGACGGATTCTCGCAATTCGTCAGCTCGGCGATGCGTACCGACATCGGCGCCCTGCTCGCCGGAAGCAGCCCGCTCACCGACGCGCACGGCATCGCGGGGCCACCGCGGCCCGACGTCGTCATCTACAGCACCAATACCGGCCACGAGCTGGTGCGATGGTTCGAGTTCTACGGATCGTACTACGACGTGCCGGTGATGGGACTCCACCCGCCGCCGGCCCTGAACGTCCTGGAACAGATCGACGTCGACGCGGCCGTCCATCAGTTGCTGCGCCTGCAGCGGCGGCTGGAGGAGTCCACCGGCCGCGCGCTCGACATCGACCGGCTTGGCGAAGTGGTCGGCTACTCGGCAAAGGCGGCGGAGCTCTGGAGCGACATCCTGGGACTCGCGCGTGCCGTGCCGGCTCCGATCACGTTCTTCGACACGCTGATCCACGTAGCCCCCATGATCCTGATGCGCGGCACGCCCGAGGCGGTGGACTACTACGTCCAGCTCAAGGCGGAGGTCGAAGAGCGCGTGGCGCAGGGTGTGTCGGCCGTGCCGAACGAGGCGCACCGGCTCTATTGGGACGGCCCGCCGATCTGGTGCGCGCTGCGTCCGCTCGCCCGCCTCTTCGAGGAAGCGGGTGCGGCGATCGTCGCCTCCACGTTCTGCTCGGAGTTCGCACTGCGCGGGCTCGACCCGGACGACCCGCTCGAGAGCATGGCGCGGGCCTACACGGGGATCTTCGACAACCGGTCCGAGGACTACCGGGCGGCATACCTCGCCCAGCAGTTCGAGCACTTCGGCGTCGACGCTGCGATCTATCACGACTGCCGCACGACGCCGGAAACGAGCCACGTGCGCTATGGACCGGCGGCGCGCACACTGCATTTGACGGGCGTGCCGGGTCTCGTCATCGAAGCCGACTCGCACGACCTGCGCCTCTTCTCGACTGAGCGGCTGCAGGAACAGTTCGCCGATTTTCTCGAGCAGCGGGTAGAACGGGCCGGCGCCAGGTAGCGCACGGCCACGCGGAGGAACGGATCGATGGCAGAACAGGAACTGCGGATCGCCGCAGGGGTGGATGTCGGAACGGAGTGCGTGAAGGCGGCCATCGTCACGGAGGACGGCCGTGTCATCGGCCGTGCCGTGATGCCGACGCGCGGATATTTCCAGGCGTGCGTGTACGAGGTGCTTGCGGCCGCCCTCGACGACGCGCAACGCAAGGAGGAGGAACTCGCGGGCATCGGCGCGACCGGGTTCGGCATGGAGTGCGTGCCGAAGGCGACGCTCACGGCGACGGAAGCGTCGTGCCACGCACTCGGGGCGTTTCAGCACGTACGCCACGCGATGACGCTCGTGAACATCGGCGGCCGCGACCCGCACGTCATTGCCGTCGACGGCGAAGGCCGGCGCACGGCGGCGCGCGGCGCGCGGCGCTGTGCGGTGGGGATCGGGAGCTTCCTGATGTTCACGGCCCGGCACCTGGACGTGAGTCCGACACGGCTGCAGGAACTGGCGTCCGCCGCCGGCGACCGGCCGGCCCGGGTCAGCAGCTACTGCTCGGTGTTCTCCGCCTCCGAAGTGCTCGAGCGCCTGCGCGAGGGGGCGACGCGAGAGGAGATCGCCCTCGGCTGCATGCACTCGATCGCCGAGCGCATCATCGAGATCGGCGGGTTCGAGGATCCGGTGGTCATCTGCGGCGGCGTCGTCGAATACTTTCCGGGAGTGCTCACCGCCCTCGAAGCGCAATCGGGAATGAAGGTCCGGGCGGTGCCCGATCCGATCTTCACGGCCGCGCTCGGCGCGGCGCTCAGGGTATTCCAACCCGCCTTGGAGGACTGATGGCCGCGCCACGGGCGGAACTCACGAGCACCGGGGCACTCCGCGATACGATGGCGGCGTACTACCGCACGCTCGGCGACGCCGCCGAGAACAAATCCGCGCCCGTGGCCTGGTGCTCGAGCGTCGGACCGGCGGAGTTGCTGCGCGCACTGGGCTTCGCCGTGCACTTTCCCGAGAACCACGCAGCGATGCTCGGAGCGGGTCGAACGGCCAACCGCTACCTGCCGGTGGCGCACGCACAGGGATACTCGCAGGACATCTGCTCGTACCTGACGAGCGACATCGGCGCCTACCTCGCCGGCGAGTCGCCGCTGTCGGCGTTCGGTCTCCACGGCGTTCCGCGCGCGGACGTGCTCGTGTTCAATACCAACCAGTGCCGCGACGTACGCGACTGGTTCGAATGGTACGGGCGCCAATGGAACGTGCCTGTGGTCGGCATCAACTCGCCGCGGTCGGTCGGCGACGTGGCGGAGGCCGAGGTCGACGACGTCACCTCGCAGCTGGAGGCCCTCGTTCCCGTGCTCGAAGGGGTGGCCGGCGCGCGCCTCGACAGCGCGCGGTTCGCTGCCGCGATCGGCGCTGCGCGCGAGGCGTCGTCGCTCTGGGAACAGTGCCTCAAGACGGCAACGCATCGCCCGGCACCGTTCACGTTCTTCGACGGGACGATTCACATGGGGCCGGCGGTCGTCCTCCGTGGCGCCGCGGAGGCCGCGACGTACTATCGGACGCTGCTCGCCGAACTCGAGGAGCGCACGCTCGCGGGTTTCCACGCGGTGCCCGGCGAGACCCTGCGGCTCTACTGGGACGGCATGCCCATCTGGGGCCGGCTGCGGGCGCTTTCCACGACGTTCGCGGAGTTCCGGACGGCCGTCGTCGCGTCGACGTACTGCAACAGCTGGATTCTCTCGACGCTCGACCCTGCCGATCCGCTGCGCTCGATGGCGCGCGCCTCGGTGGAACTGTTCATCGCGAGATCGGACGGACCCAAGGAGCGCTACATCGAGCGGATGGTGGAGCTCTACGGCATTGACGGCATCGTCTTCCACGATTGCCGTACGTGTCCCAACAACACGAACACGCGCTACGGAATGCCGCGACGCCTGTCGGAGCGCCTCGGGATTCCCACGCTCGTGCTCGACGGCGACGTGAACGACCTGCGCTGTTTCTCCGACGAGCAGGCGCGCACGAATATCGAAGGGTTCGTCGAACAACTTTCCGACGCGCGCGGGGTCAGCGGCCGGCGGGAGAATTGATGAGTCGCTACGCCGGCGTCGATAGCGGGTCGTGGAACACGAAGGCCGTGGTGATCGACGACGGCGGCAACGTGCTCGGCACCAGCGTCGTACGCTCCGGCGCCGACCTGACGGCGGCGGCCGAGAAGGCGTACGACGAGGCGCTCGCGGGCGCCGGGTGCGCGCGGACCGGAGTCACGGCCGTCTGGTCGACCGGTTTCGGCCGCAACGCCGTTCCGTTCGCCAATGGCTCGCGGACGGAACTCGACTGTCACGCGCGCGGCGCGGCCTTCCATGTGAAGGGGCCGCTCGTCGTGATCGATATCGGAGGACAGGACGCCAAGGTGATCCGGCTCGACGCGCTCGGGCAGCGGCTGTCGCATCGGATGAACCGCAAGTGCGCCGCGGGCACGGGCAGCTTCCTCGATGAAATCGCGCTCCGCCTTGGCATCGAGACCGCGGCGCTCGACGCCCTCGCCGCGCAAGCCACCGAGGAGCTGGAACTCTCCAGCTTCTGCACGGTCTTCGCCGGCACCGAGCTGCTGACGCTGATCCGCGCCGGACGGCGGCCCGCCGACCTGGCGATGGCGGCCTATCGTTCGCTGATGAAGCGCGTGATCGCGATGGACGTCTTCGAAGGGCGCGTCGTCGCCACCGGCGGCGTGGTGGCGTACCACCCGACGATGGTCGCGCTGCTCTCCGAAGCGGTGCGCGCCGAGGTGATCGTCCCGCCGTATCCGCAGGAGATGGGCGCGTTCGGCGCTGCCCTCGCTGCGCGCGACGGCGCGGTGTCGGTGGGACCGGGAAGCGTCTCACGCGGTGCAAGCGCGGCGCCGGCCGCCGAAGGACCCGACGATGACTCGTGAGCAAGCGGTCGTCGCACGGCAGCCGATGAGCCACGCGCTCGCCGCCGTTCGCGAAGGTGACAGCATCCGTTCGCGACTCGCGCCCGTAGGCGCGCGAGAGAGCGTCGGTGCGCTGCTCGCGCGCAACGTCGCGCGGTTCGGGTCGCACGCCGTCTACAGCGAGCCGCGAGACGGTGCGTTCCGCGCCGTCTCGTGGGAGGCGTTCGCCTGCGACGTCGCGTCGTTCGGCGCCTTCCTGTCCGCCGCGGGCACGCGGCCGGGCACTCGGGTCGCGGTCGTGTCGCCGAACCGAGGCGAGATGCTCGTGGCCGAGTTCGCGACGATGAGCCTCGGCGCGACGTACGTGCCGATCTTCGCCGGCTACCCCGCACACCAGGTGCGGGGCCTCCTTCGCCAGGCCGATCCCACCGTCGTGATCGTCGCCGGGCGCGACCAGCTCGCCGGAGTCCATTTCGGCGAGGCGGCGCGCGCGCTGGTCACCCTCGAGCCCGTCGATCCGGCCGCGCTCGAATCGATGGTGCGCGGAGACGCCGTCAGCCACATCACGTTTCGCGATGCGCTCGCGCGGTTCGCCGCCGACCAGCCGCGCATCGCCGCGTTTCTCGACTCGGCCACGCGCATCGATCCCGGCGAGCCCTGCCTGCTCAACTTCACGTCGGGCACGAGCGGCGTGCTCAAGGGCGTCGTGCTGACGCACGACAACATCCTCTCCCAGCAGCGGGCGCTGTCGGCGATCTGGTCGGTGACGCACGAGGACCGCTTTCTCTCGTACCTCCCGTGGCACCACAGCTTCGGCGGGATCTTCGAGAAGTACACCGCGCTGTACAACGGCGCGACGATCCACATCGACGACTCGCGGGGAAAGGACTTCGCGGTTCTCCTGCGCAACTGGGCGGAGGTCCGTCCGACGATCTACTTCAGCGTGCCGCAGGTCTATCAGCAGCTCGTCACGCACGTCCAGTCGCGGCCCGAAGACGAAGACACGATCTTCCATCCCGGCCTGCGGTTCGTCTTCACCGCGGCCGCGGCGCTCCCGGCGAACGTCTCCGCCTTCTTCGCCGCGAAGCGCGTCCCGGTGCTCGAGGGATGGGGGCTGACCGAGACGTCGCCGTGCTGCACGCTCACGGACTTGTCGGAACCGCGCAGCGTCCCCGGCATGGTCGGCTATCCGATTCCCGGCGTCACGATCGGGATCGCGCCCGACGGCGAGATCCTGGTGCGCGGCGCCAACGTGATGCGGGGCTATGACGCGGATCCCGCGGCAACCGCGCGGGCGCTCCCGGGCGACGACTGGTTCCACACGGGAGACCTCGGCGAGTTCGTCGGCGCTGCGCTCAAGCTCCTGGCCCGAAAGGACCGAGTGTTCAAGATGCTCAACGCGGAAAAGGTCGTGCCCACGGAGATCGAGAACCGGCTGGCGGGGATGAACAGCTTCATCCGCCACGTCATCGTCGCGGGCCAGGGCCAGCGCTTCCTCTCCGCCCTCATCTTTCCCGACTTCTTCCGCATTGCCGAACAGTTCGGCACCGACCAGTCCCTGGCCGATCGCGTGGTGAAGGCATCGCTGCGCGACACGCTGCTCGCGTTCAACCTCGAACATCAGGTGAAATACGAGCGGATCCAGGCGTTCGCCGTGATCAGCAAGGAACTGTCGCTCGAAGACGAGGAGCTCACGCCGTCGATGAAGGTGCGGGTGCGCAACGTCCTCGCGAACGCCGAAGAGTACCTCGAGGCCGTGTACGAACCGAGCGAGGACTGCGATTGCCGCTTCCTGCGCAAGGTGATGCGGCTCGCGCCCGACGACCGGCGCTGCTTTGCGGGCATCGATCGTTCCCTCGACGAATGCCATTCATGCGGGAGCTTCGTCTTCGGCGACGACCCCGCTGCCGACGAAAAAATCCAACCGAGCCACCATCGATGACGACGAGAACGGACGGAATGTGGGAGGCGTGGATGATGACCGCGCCGGGAGCGCCATTCGAGCGGCGCGATCTGCCGGCGCGATCGCCCGAGCCGGGCGAAGTGACGATCGAGGTGGCGGGCTGCGGAGTGTGCCACACCGACCTCTCGTTCCTGTATCACGGGGTGAAGACTCGTGGCGCGCTGCCGCTCGTCCTGGGCCATGAAATCAGCGGGATCGTGCGAGCGGTCGGAGCTGGCGTGGATCCTGCGCTCGTCGGACGCTCCGTGGTGGTGCCGGCCGTGCTGCCGTGCGGGGAGTGTGAGCTGTGCCGCGCGGGACGCCGCACGATCTGCCGGCGCCAGGTGATGCCCGGAAACGACCGGCACGGCGGGTTCGCGTCGCACGTCGTGGTGCCCGCGCGCTACGTCTGTCCCGTACCCGCGAGCGCGCTCGCGAAGCACGAACTCTGGGAACTCAGCGTCGTCTCGGACGCCGCGTCGACGCCGTTCGAAGCGGTGAAGCGCTCGGGTCTCGCGGCCGGCGAACTCGCGATCCTCGTCGGCGTCGGCGGGATCGGCGTCTACGGCGTGCAGATCGCGGCGGCGAGTGGAGCGAAGGTCATCGCGATCGACATCGATGACCGGAAACTGGAGCAGGCCCGGGCGGCCGGAGCTCACGCCGCGCTCAACGTGAAGGACGTGTCGGTCAAGGAGATTCGAAAGCTCGTGAGGAGCGAGGCCGAACGCATCGGCGCGCCGCCGCACCTGTGGAAGATCTTCGAAATGTCGGGGACACGCATGGGGCAGGAGACGGCATTCTCGCTGCTGGGCTTCGGGGCCTCGCTCGCGGTGGTCGGCTTCACGACGGACCGCGTCGAGGTCTGCCTGTCGAATTTGATGGCGTATGACGCCGTCGTGCGAGGCAACTGGGGGGCGGACCCGGTGATCTACCCGGAACTTCTCGACTGGGTCGGCGATGGCCGGATCGCGGTGAAGCCGTACATCGAGAAGCACCCGCTCGCGCGGATCAACGAGGTTTTCGAGGAAGCGCACCGGGGCGGGTTCCTCAAGCGCGTCGTGCTCGTTCCGTAGTCTCCGGCTTCCGGCTTCCGGCTTCCGGCTTCCGGCTTCCGGCTTCCGGCTTCCGGCTTCCGGCTTCAGTCGGAGATCGCCCGCGCCTCCTGCTCGAGTTTCGCCGCGAGGGCATGAAATTTTTCGTGCGCGCTCTCGCCGGTTTCCTCGCGTTCGATGCGCTCGAACCCCTCCAGCACGCCCTCCTGTCGCGCGGGAGAGAACAGCTCGTCGGCCATCGGGAACAACATCTCGTCTTCCTTCGCGATGTGGTCGCGCAGCAGGGCGACGTAGCCGCGCACGTTCGACACGACTTGCGCGCGCGCCAAGGCGTCGCCAGCCTGGAGCCGGCGCGCGGCATCGCGCAGCGCACGCGTCAATGCACGTCCCTGTTCGTGCTCTTCGAGCATCATGTCGATCACGCCACCGCCGGTGGGCACGCCGCTCTCGATCATCGCGCCGAACAGCACGCCTTCCTCCTTTCGGTGGTGGCAGCCGTCGGCGAAGCCGGCGATGAAGTCGGCAGCCTCGAGGAAGAACGTGGGGGGGACGGAGTGCGAACGCTCCAGATGACCGGCGGCGATTTCGAGCGCATCAAGCACGCGCTCGATGAGCCGATGCTCCTGCATGAGAACGTCGATGGCTTTCATGGATCCTCTGCGGTGGACACGAAATCTATCGCGCGAGGAGCTTTCCGATCGCGCCGGCCACGCGTGCCGGCGCGTCCTCCGGCGAGAAATGCCGCGCGTCGGCAATCAGGTCGAGCGTGGCGCCGGGAATCGTGTCGCGCAGGCGTTCCGCCACCTCAACGCCGATCCACGGATCGCGCTCGCCCCATACGATCGACGCCGGTTGCGTGATGCCTCGGAGCCGCGCTCCGAGTTCAGGTACGGTGGGATCGTTCATGGCGCGCAGTTGCGATACGAGCGCGTCCACCCCGAGGCGCATGGTGTAGGCGCGAAGAAAATTGTCGAGCGCGTGCCGGCCGGCTTCTTCGTCGGCGAAGCCCTTGAGCAACGAGCCGTGCACGAGGCCGGCGAGGAGCGGTGCGCCGAGCGCGCGTCCCACAGGCGCGATGGAGGAGAGCAATCGCGCGAGGCGCGCCGCGCCACGGGGCCAGGCGTCGAACGCCGAGCTGTTCACGAGGCAGAGGCGCGTCACGCGCGACGGCGCGTCGAGCGCGAGCGACTGCGCCACGGCGCCGCCCATCCCGTGACCGACGACACACGCGGCGTCGATGCTCAGGTCGTCCATCAGCAGTCGGACGCGGTCGGCGTGCGCGGTCGCCGTGAGCGAGGAGAGACCGGGCCGGTCGCTTCTGCCGAATCCGAGGAGGTCGACGACGACGAGTCGGTGGCCTTCCGGCATCTCTCGAACGACGCCGTGCCAGAGATGCGACGAGGCCGGAAATCCGTGCAGGAAAATGACCGGCTCGCCCGCGCCGCGCGTGCCAGCGGCGTAGTAGTAGAGTCGCGTGACACCCAGGTCCACAAACTCGCCGCGCATCGCGGCAAGATGGACGGTGTGCGGGGGTGCGACAAGCGCGAAGACGCGCGGACCGCGAGGGCGAGTCCGGCTCGGACGGACGGAAAAAACCGCGAAATCGCCCTAGCGTTCCGTGACGAAAATGGTATCCTTAGCTTCAGGCGCATTGTCACATGCGCCAGGAGTAGCAGATCGCATTGTTTGACAACGACTTAGCAACGGGCGTCTCAATTTGACTGCACCCAACGTTCCGATCGTTTCGACGTTTCCGCCGCCGCCTCCGACGCTGTCAGCGGTGAAGTTCCCGCTCGGTTGGTTGCTGGAACATGCGTCAGCACCGATACAGTATCGCGCCACTATCGACGTTGCGAGGCTGGGATCGCGGGTTTCTCCGGAATTCCAGTTCCTTCCATATACGTTCAAGCCTTCCATTGAACTCGCGTTGAGCCAGTCGGCCGACGGAGTCTGGAACGACTCGATGCTTGGCGCGCCGTCCGCGCGGTCGGAAGGTTTCGAAGGCGTGGGTACGGTCCACGCCGTTCGCCGCATGCTCGAGTACGGCTGGGACAAGGATTCGCCGCCGATCTATCAGGCGCGGCGCATGTTGTTTCGCCTGCTCGCCGAGGATGACGATCCGCAGCTGCTCTTCGAGTTCGCGCCGAAGCCGGGGGCGAAGACGAAGCCGGAAGAGGAAATGCGGCTGATGGCGCGCCAGACGCTGCGTGAAGCCGCGGGTGCCGCGCTCGCGCAGGCCGGCTTCGAATCCGATCCGCGGTTGCGCGGCGCCGCCCGGCGCACGCTCGACCGCATGATGGGGTTCCTCAAGTCGCCGGTCGGCGCGAGGCCGTGGATTCGCATCGGCAACCGCCAGGTGCTGTCGCCCGATGCGTTCGCGCCGTCGATCTACGCACTGCAGATGTTCGCGCACATGCCGCTTTTCCGCAGCGAGCACTACGAGGGCATGGAGTTGCTGTATCGCTGGCTCACCCGCCCGCTGCCTCGCCAGGAACAGATGCAGGTCGTCGGCAAGAAGATCGTGCCGGTGCCGCTGCTGGTGATGGGCGACCGCCTGCCGCATCGCAACGCCGTCGAGGATGACGTGCCCGCCGCGCTCGCGTGGATCGAGCTGATGGCGCGCCTGGGCTTCCTGCGCCGCAACGAAAACTGGTCGAAGATGTTCGAGCGTTTCGTGGATGACTGCGGCCGCGACGGCGTCTGGCATCCGCACAAGGGACTGGCGATGCCGCGCAGCTCGAATCCGTGGGTCTGGTCCTCGTATCCGCTCGAGCCGCCTCGCGCGGGCGACGAGCGCTGGGCCGACATGACGTTCCGTATCGGCCTCATCGCGCGCTTGAGCGGGCGGCCGATCGACTTGATCTGAGCACCCGGCTTCCCACCGATCAGTGGTTTCCCGCCGGTCGCGCCGACATCACGGCGCGACGGGTGGCGCTGGCGAACGGCCTCGGCCTCCGGGTGCTCGAGTCGGGACCGCCCGGCGGCACGCCGCTGCTGCTCCTCCACGGCTGGGCGATCTCGGCGTACCTCTGGCGCCACAACATCTCCGCTCTCGCGGCCGCGGGATATCGCGTCCACGCGCCGGACCTTCCCGGCCACGGACTCTCCGACGCCCCGCTCGCGAA
>PMYN01000137.1:0-4805 GCA_003171215.1 Gemmatimonadota bacterium
TCGGCGATCGAATAATCGAGGATCAGGCCGCGGCGGTGACGGTCCTCGGGGATGTGCGAGAGCCCGGCCTCACCGCGAGAGTGGACGCTGTGATGCGTGATGTCGGCGCCGCCGAGCGTGATCGTGCCGCTCGTGACGTCGCGAATTCCTGCGATGGCCTCGAGCAGCTCGGTCTGTCCATTTCCCTCGACGCCGGCGATCCCCAGGATCTCCCCGGCGGCCACCGAGAACGAGACGTCGTGCACGGCCTTCTCGATCCGGGCTCCGCGCACCACGAGGTGACTCACCTCCAGCACCGCCGCACCCGGCGGCCTCGCCGCGCCCCGTCCATCCCGCACGGCGAGGTCCACGTCGCGGCCCACCATCGCCTTCGCGATCTTCTCCGGCGAAGTCTCACGAGTGGCCATGCTCGTGACCGTCTCTCCCGCCCGCATCACGGTCACGTTCTCGCTCACGGCCATGACTTCGTCGAGCTTGTGCGTGATGAGCACGATCGTCGCGCCGCCGTCGCGCAGGTGCCGGAGCACTTTCCAGAGCTCGGCGACCTCCGGGGGCGAGAGCACCGCGGTCGGCTCGTCGAGCAGCAGCACGCGTGCGCCGCGGTAGAGCAGCTTCAGGATTTCCACGCGCTGCGCTTGACCCACGGACAGGTCGGCGACGAGGCGGTCGGCCGGCACCTTCAGCCCGCTCTGCTCGCACAGTTGCTCGACGTCGTGCTCGGCGCGCGCGCGATCGAACGTACCGGCCCTCATCGGCTCGCGCCCGAGCACGACGTTCTCCGCCACGGTCAGCGTCGGAACGAGCATGAAATGCTGGTGCACCATGCCGACGCCGGCGGCGATCGCCTCGGCGGTCGTCCACCCCGTCACTTCTCGCCCGCCCACCTCGACCGTGCCGCCGTCCGCCGGCGTCATGCCGCTGAGGATCTTCATCAGCGTCGACTTGCCCGCGCCGTTCTCGCCGACGAGCGCGTGAATCTCTCGCTCTTGCACCACGAGCGACGCGCTGCGATTCGCGTGCACCGCGCCGAAATACTTGTCGATCGCGGTGAGCCGAATGGCCGGAGCGGCGCCGCTCATCTGGACGAGGGCACCGCGATGCGGCCGGCTACGATCTCGGCCTTCAGCGCTTCCACACGCGTGCGCACCGCGTCCGGAATCAGGGCGCGGTTGTGTTCGTCGTAGACGTAGCCGACGCCGTCCTCGGCAAGCCCGAAGTTGTAGATGCCGCCCGTGAAGCGGTTCTCCTTCACGCGCAGGATCGCGTCATACACCGCGTTGTCCACGCGCTTCACCATCGACGTCAGCACACGCCCCGGCGCCTCGCGATACTGGTCGGCGTCCACGCCGATCGCGTAGCGGTTCATCGTGCGCGCGGCCTCGAACACCCCGAGTCCCGTGGAACCGGACGCGTGATAGATGACGTTCACGCCCTGCTGGTACTGCGAGAGCGCCAGCTCCTTTCCACGGCCCGGATTCCGGAACGCCTCGGGCGTAACGCCGGCGTACTGCACCAGCACCTCGCAGTCGGGGCAGACTTCCTTGACGCCGGCGCGATACCCGGCCTCGAACTTGTGAATGAGCGGCGAGTCCATCCCGCCCACGAATCCGACCTTCTTGGAGCCGCCCACCAGGGCGGCGATCGCCCCGACGAGAAACGACCCCTGCTCCTCGCGGAACTTGAGCGCCGCGAGATTCCTGGGCGGCGCCTCCGGTTTTCCGTCGGCGCCGATCGTAACGGCGAAGTCCACGCCGGCGAAGGCGACGTCCGGATACTCCCTCGCGAGCGCGCTCAGGTCGTCGGTGAAGATGAATCCGACGCCGATCACGAGCTTCATGCCCTCGGCGGCGAGCAGTCGAAGCCCCGCCTCGCGGTCGGAGCCCTCGCCGGGCTCGACGTATCGGACGCGCGCGCCGAGTTCGCTGGCGGCCCGCTGCGCGCCGATGTAGGCGCCGTCGTTGAACGACTTGTCGCCCCGTCCGCCCAGGTCGAACACGACGCCGATGTCGAGGCCTGTTGCCGCCGGCGCCAGCGACGACCCCGACGGGCGCACGAAGAGCAACGCGACGTGCACTGCCAGCAGCGCGCCGATGAAGACCGAGAGCTTCCGCATGTGGGAGAAAGAATCGCCGCTGGGACAGGGCGTCGCAAGCTATCTTTCGGGCATGGCGGACCGCATCAGAACGCGCTTCCTGGTGATCGGCTCGGGCGTGGCGGGCCTGCACTCCGCGTGGCGCGCATCCGAGCACGGCGACGTGTTCATGCTCACCAAGCGCTCGCTCTTCGACAGCGCCACCGCGTACGCGCAGGGCGGCATCGCCGCGGCGCTCGGCGCCGGCGATTCGGCGGAACTCCACCGGCTCGACACGCTGGCGGCTGGAGCCGCGCTGTGCGACGCGGCGGCCGTGGAGGTGCTCGTCGCCGAGGGGCCGCAGCGCGTGCGCGAGCTCGCGTCGATCGGCGCGCGGTTCGACACCGACACGTCCGGCCGGCTCGCGCTCGGCAAGGAGGCCGCGCACTCGCGCAAGCGGATCGTGCACGCGAACGGCGACCAGACCGGTGCGGAGGTCGCGCGCACGCTGATCGAGCGTGTGCGCAACAGCCCGAACGTCACGGTGCTCGAGAGCGCACGAGCGCTGGACCTCGTCATCGTGGATGGACGCTGCGCCGGCGTGAAGGCGAGTGTTTCGGGCCGCGCAGTGGAGATCATCGCAGACGCGACGGTGCTCGCGGCCGGCGGGTGCGGCCAGCTCTACCGGTATACCACGAACCCCGAGGTCGCGACCGGCGACGGCTACGCGATCGCACACCGTGCGGGCGCACGACTGGCCGACATGGAATTCGTGCAATTCCACCCCACCGCGCTCGACACGCCCGAGAACCCGCTGCAGCTGATTTCGGAGGCGGTGCGCGGCGAGGGCGCGATTCTCGTGAACGATCGCGGTGTGCGATTCATGACGCGCCGGCATCGCCTGGCCGAGCTCGCGCCGCGCGACATCGTCGCCCGTGAGATTTTCCGGGAGCGGCAGGGCGGTTCGGGCGTCTATCTCGACGCGCGAAAAATTGCCCGCACGTTTGCGCGCCGCTTTCCCGGAATCTTCGCCATCTGCCGCGCGCGCGGCATCGATCCGCGGAAGGACCGCATTCCCGTCACCCCTGCCGCGCACTACATGATGGGCGGCGTGATGACCAACCTCGCCGGCCGCTCCTCCATCGAACGGCTCTACGCCTGCGGCGAGGTGAGCTGTACGGGCGTGCACGGCGCGAACCGCCTTGCGTCGAACTCGCTGCTCGAGGGGCTGGTGTTCGCGGAACGCGTCGCGCGCGACATCGTCGCGACCCCGAGGCTCGGACGAGCGCCCCGACTGGCGCCTTGGACCGTGCCGCCGCTGCGCGACCGCGGGGCGGCTCAGGTCGCCGTCGACAGCATTCGGCAGCTGATGTGGGACCACGCGGGCATCGCCCGCAACTCGAAGGGGCTGCGCTACTGCATCGAGCGGCTCGAGGACATCGCGTCGCGGCTGCCGGCCGGCGCGACCGAGGAGCAGAACATGGTGGACACCGCGCACCTCATCGCCGAAGCCGCGCTGATGCGGAAGGAATCGCGAGGAGGACATTTCCGTCGCGATTTCCCGAAGGAAAAGCGGAAATGGCGGGGGAAGCATATCGAGTGGTAGTTCCGAGTTGAACTGAACGCTGTCAGCGGATAGCTGTCGGCTGACAGCTTCCGGACAACGGCCTCATTACCGTTCAGTGCCTTGCGGGGTAGCATGAATTGAGGAGGTTCTCGCCATGACCCGATTTCGCGTGATATTCGTTTTGGTCGCCCTGAGCGCCGTGGGGAGCACTTCTCACGCGCAACAGTGGGGCCGGTCTTCGAGCACCGCCTCTGGGCGTCACGGATCAACGCAGGAATCGCAGCAGGCCAGCGGCGGGGCGTGGAACGGGACCGCGTCCCAGTGGGGTGGGTCCCCGGTTCAGGCTCCCGCCGCATCGCGGCTTCGATTTCAGTACGTGATTCCGTCGAACGCCTACATCCCGGTTGCCGTCGCGGCCGTGGCGCCCGTCGCGGTGACGTACGTCGTCGACACGGTCTACGCACCGGCGAGCGCCGGTGCGGTCGAGATGAAAGTCGTCACGTCCCGGCATGAGCCTCGCGAGCAGACCACGATGGACGTGTACCGGGAGCAGCGGTTCGGCAAGCCTTAGCGCAAGGCTCGCGGGCCGTTCGCTCGGGATGCGCGCGCCAAGTGGCTGACGCTATCATTCGGGATGGCTGAAGCATCCGCCGACACGCAGCGCAACGCCTTCGCGGAGCTGCAAGAGGAAATCCGTCGCGTCGCCCGCGAGCGCAACGCCGTCATCCTCGCCCACAACTACCAGCGCCCCGAGGTACAGGACGTCGCCGACGTCGTGGGCGACTCGCTCGGCCTTTCCCGCGAGGCCGCCAAGACGACCGCGGACGTGATCGTGTTCTGCGGCGTGCACTTCATGGCCGAGACCGCGGCGATCCTGTCGCCGGCGAAGTCGGTGCTCCTGCCCGATCTCGCGGCCGGCTGTTCGCTCGCGTCGACCATCGACGCCGCCCAACTGCGCGAGTGGAAGGCCGAGCATCCGGGCGCCGTCGTGGTGTCGTACGTGAACACCACCGCCGAGGTGAAGGCGGAGAGCGACTACTGCTGTACGTCGGGCAACGCTGTGGAGGTGGTGAACTCGATTCCTGCCGACCGCGAGATCCTGTTTCTCCCCGACATGTTCCTCGGAGCGCACGTGCGCCGCATCACGGGCCGCACGAACATCCGCGT
>PMYN01000137.1:4857-41025 GCA_003171215.1 Gemmatimonadota bacterium
ATATCCGCCGGCGACGTCGATCCCGAGGGCGCGCACATTCTCTCGACCGAGGGGATGATCAACCGTCCCGCGCAATCCGGCGCGAGCGAATTCATCGTCGCCACCGAGGTCGGGATCCTGCACCGGCTGCGGCGCGCGTATCCCGCCAAGACCTTCTACGCCGCGAACGAACGGGCATCGTGCGCATACATGAAGGTCACGACGCTCCCGAAAGTGCTCGCGTCGCTGAAGCGGATGCAGCATCGCATCACCGTGCCGGAACACATCGCCGCGCGCGCCCGCCTCGCCATCGAGCGGATGGTGAGCATCGGCGGCGGCGGGCCGGTGCGCTCGGGCCCCGGCGTGGATCCGGGTGAATGACGAATCACGAACCGCCGCATCCGCCGCGACGGATCACGCCCTTCGACCCGCCGCAGTTCGGGGGGCCGCGCTTTCCGCTGGATGAGGCCGCCATCATTTCGCTGGTGCGGGACGCGCTCGAGGAGGACGCCGCGTTCGAGGACATCACGACGCTCGCCACCGTGCTCCCCACGCGGCGCGCCCGCGCACGGCTCGTCACGCGCGAGCCCGGCGTGATTTCCGGGGTGCCGCTCGCGCTCGCCGCCTTCCGCCTGCTCGACGAGCGCATCGAGATCCGCGTCGACGCCGAGGACGGCACGGCCGCAGAGCGCGGCGAGACCGTCCTCTTTCTCTCCGGTCACGCGCGCGGCCTGCTGGCCGCCGAGCGCACCGCGCTGAACTTCATGCAGCACCTCTCCGGCATCGCGTCGCTCACCCACCGTTTCGTCGAGGCCGTGCGAGGGACGCGGGCCGCCATCGTCGACACGCGCAAGACGCTGCCGGGGTGGCGCCGCCTCGAGAAGTACGCCGTGCGCTGCGGCGGCGGCGTGAACCACCGTTCCGATCTCGCCAGCGCGGTGCTGATCAAGGACAACCACCTCGCGGCCGTGGACGGCGACGTGACCCTCGCCATCAGGCGCGTGCGCGACTACGCGCCCAAAGGAACGCCCGTCCAGGTCGAGGTCGAAACGCCAGAACAGGCGCGCACCGCCGTGAACGCCGGCGCCGAGAGCATTCTGCTCGACAACATGTCGAACGACGTGATGCGCGAATGCGTCGCGATCGCCCGCGCCTGCTGCATCACCGAGGCGAGCGGCGGCGTGCGTCTCGAGACAGTGCGCGCGATCGCCGAGACCGGCGTCGACAGGATCTCCGTCGGCGCGCTCACGCATTCGGCGCCGGCGCTCAATCTTGCGCTCGATTTCGAGTGAAGGACGACGGCGCGTCGAGCTGGGCCTCGAGTGCCGCAGCGTCCGTCGCCGGCACACCGCACGCGTAGTGGCGGCACACATATGCCGTCGCACGGCCGCCGAGCGCCTCGCGCGAATCCATGAGGGCGAGGCCCCGGACCGCGTCACCCTGACCCCCAGCCAGCACGAGCGACGGCACGTATCGCGCCGCCACCGCGCGAGCGAGCGCACGATGGTCCTCCGCGCCGGGATCGCCGGCGAGCGCGACTTCCACGCCGCCATTGACCGCAAGGTCCGCGGCGCCGAGGAGATGCCCGAACATCGGGGCGTAGCGCGCCATCGGTTCCGCGGCGGAGTCGAGCACACGAAACGCACGCTCGCGCGACGGCACGTCGCCGGTGAGCTCCGCCATCAGGAGGAGCAGTTCCGCCGCGAGTGACGAACCCGCCGGCGTGGCGTTGTCGGTGATGTCGCGCGGCCGGGTCACGAGCGCCTCGGCGTCGGCCGCGGTGTCGTAGAAGTCGCCCGTGGTCTCGTCGAGGAAGTTCGCGACACACACGCCGGCGAGTTCGCGCGCACGGTCGAACCACGTCCTGTCGAACGTGAGTTGATGGAGTGCGAGAAAGCCGAGCGCAACAGAGGCCTGGTCTTCGAGGAAGCCGGGAATGCGCGTCTCTCCCCGCGTGTGCGTGCGATAGACACGCCCGTCACGCACCATCTCGCGCCAGAGGAACTCGCCATTGCGAAGCGCCGCACTCGCGAACTCAGCGCTCCCGAACACGCGGGCGCCCTCGGCCATCGCGCGCAGCATCAGGCCGTTCCACGACGCGAGAACCTTCTCGTCGCGCGCGGGCCATATGCGTCTCTCGCGCACATCGTAAAGCCGCTGCTTCCAGCTCCGCAGCGACCCGGCGTCGGGCACCGGCCCGTCGCCTCGGACGTTCAGGATGTTCGCCCCTTCGAAGTTGCCGCCGGCGGTCACGCCCCAGTGTGCGATCGCGGCCGGCGCGTCGTCGCCGAGGACCCGGCCGAACTCCTCGAGTGACCATATGTAGAACTTCCCCTCCTCGTGCTCGCTGTCCGCGTCGAGCGACGAGTACCAGCCCCCGCTCGCGTCGGTCATCTCCCGCATCACCCAGCGCAGCGTCTCCTCGGCGACTTGGCGCACCTCCGCGCTTCCGGACGCTTGAAACAGATGCGCGCCGAGCCTCGCGAGCAACGCGTTGTCGTACAGCATCTTCTCGAAGTGCGGCACGAGCCAGCGCGCGTCCACCGAATAGCGATGGAATCCGCCCCCGACCTGGTCGTAGATTCCGCCGCGCGCCATCTGCCGGAACGAGTGCATCACGATGTGCAGCGCGTGCTCGTCGTTCGTGCGCGCCCACCGCCGGAGCAGAAAGTCGAGCGCCATCGTATGCGGAAACTTCGGTGCGCCGCCGAAGCCGCCCATCATCGGCTCGAAGCGCGCGGAGAGGTCCTTTGTCGCACGCGCGAGGGTGTCGACCGTCGCTCGCGGTCCATCTTCGGTCTTCGGTCTTCCGTCTTCGCTCGTCGGTCTTCCGGCCTCGGGCTTCCGGCTACCCGCTTCGTACATCTCCCGAACCGACTGCGCGGCGCGGGCGACGTCCCCGCGCTTCGTCTCCCACGCGTCCGCGACCGAAAGCAGGATCCGCCGGAAGCTCGGCATCCCGTGCCTGTCCTCGGGCGGAAAATACGTGCCGCCGTAGAACGGCTCGCCCGCGGGCGTGAGGAAGACCGTCATGGGCCACCCACCCTGCCCGGTCATCGCCTGCACCGCCTGCATGTAGATCGAATCGAGATCGGGCCGCTCTTCGCGGTCGACCTTCACGTTCACGAATCGCGCGTTCATCAGTCGCGCCGTCTCGGCGTCCTCGAACGACTCGTGCGCCATCACGTGACACCAATGGCACGCGGCGTAGCCGATGGAGAGCAGAATCGGCTTGCCTTCATCGCGCGCGCGCTGAAGCGCGGCGGCGCCCCACGGATACCAGTCCACCGGGTTTTCCGCGTGCTGGAGCAGGTACGGGCTTGTTTCCAGCGCGAGGAGATTCGGCACGGCAGACTGGAGTGGGAGTACGACTGCGAGTCGTGGGAGCTGGAGTAGTCAGGAGAGCGAGTATAAGTCGGAGTGATGTGGGTGAGTGGGCGTAGTGGGAGAGAGAGTTGGAGTGAAGTGCGAGTCGAGTGGGCGAGATGATTGCTCGTTCGCTCCTACTGCTCGCACTCCCTCTCCGACTACTCGCACTCCCACTCCCACTACGCCCACTCACCCACATCACTCCGACTTATACTCACTCTCCGAACTGTACAGTAAGTTTAGAGTGTGACCGAATCCAAGGCCTGGCGCCACGCGCTCACGATCCTCGCCGGCACCACGCTGCTCCGACTCGCGATCGGCGCGATCGTGCCGCTCTTTCCCGACGAGACGTACTACTGGGACTGGTCGCGAACGCTCATGCCCGGCTACTTCGATCACCCGCCGATGATCGCGGTCTTGATCCGCGCGGGCACGGCGATCTTCGGCTACCACGCCATCGGCGTGCGCTTCTTCTCGATCCTCGCC
The DNA here is from genome assembly GCA_003171215.1 of Gemmatimonadota bacterium. Classification (GTDB taxonomy): domain Bacteria; phylum Gemmatimonadota; class Gemmatimonadetes; order Gemmatimonadales; family Gemmatimonadaceae; genus Fen-1231. Next base: position 8,692 of record PMYN01000137.1, read on the forward strand.
GGCTCGGGCGCGATATACGCCGTGGCGCTGACATCGCGCGAGCTGGCCGGCGACGGCGCGGCGAAGCTTGCGGTCCTGCTGCTCTGCTGCATGCCGCTCGCTGCCGTCGGACTGATCCTCGCGACGCCCGACGCGCCGATGCTGTGCGCCGCGTCGTGGGCGCTCTACGCCGTGGTGCGCGCGCTGAACGTCTCCGCGGAGCGCGACCGGCATCCGCTCGCGCGGTGGTGGCTCGTCGCCGGCCTCGCGATCGGGCTGGCGATGGCGTCGAAGTACACCTCGATCCTCATTCCCGCCTCGATCGCGCTCGCCTGCGTTCTTCATCCGCGCCTTCAGAACAAGTTCGGCGAGCGCGGCCCGTACCTCGCGGTAATCGTCGCCTCGCTCGTGCTCGCGCCGGTTCTCTGGTGGAACTGGAGGCACGACTGGGTGTCGTTCAAGTTCCAACTCGGACACGGGCTGGGTGAACCGCAGGGCGGCATCCTCGCCGCGCTGAACCGCGAGGTGGAGTTGCTCGGCGGACAGATCGGGCTTGTCTCGCCGATCCTCTTCTTCTATGTCATGCGCGCGATCAAGCGCTCCTTCGAGCCTACGCCGGATGGCATCCGCCTCGTCCTCGGCGTGACTGCCGCGTGCTGCCTCGCGTTCTTCGTGTACAGCGCCACGCATCGCCGAGCCGAGGCGAACTGGCCAGCGATCGCGTGGATTCCGGCGGTGATCCTGCTCGCCACCGAGCCGGTGGGCTCGGATCGCTCGGAACTGTGGCTGAGGCGCGGCCTTCAGTTCGGCGGCGTGCTCTCCGCGATCGTGTGCATCCACGCGGTGTATCCGATCATCCCGCTGCGCGCCGATCGCGACCAGGTCGCGAAGGCGTACGGATGGGAACTCCTCGCGAGCGTGGTGGACCGGCACATCGAGGCGGTGAAGGGACGCCCGTCGGCCGGCGACGATCTGTATGTCGCCGGCGAACGCTACCAGGACGCGAGCGAGCTCGCGTACCACCTGAAGTCGCATCCGCGGGTGTATTCGCTCAACCTCCTCGGCCGCGCGAACCAGTACGACCTGTGGACCACGTTCGATGAGCACGCTGGGCCCGGCACGGGGATGATCCTCGTGCTCGACGATGAAAAGGGAGAGCCGCGCGAGATCCGAAAGCTCGCCTGTTGCTTCCATATCGATTCTGGAGAGAGTGTCGCGCTGATGCGCGGCGACTCGTTCGTCACGCGCAAGCGGCTCTGGTTCCTCTCCCGGTGGAACGGAGAGTGGCCGCGGCGCGCACAACCATTTCCCTGGACTCAATGACCATGTCCGCTCCCAAGGTGCCCTCCGATCTCGACGCGTGGCTCTCGAAGAACGACGCGAGAATATTCGACGAACTGTTCGAGTTCCTCCGGATTCCCAGCGTCAGCGCGCGTTCGGAGCACGACGCCGACACACGCCGCGCCGCGGCGTGGCTGCACGACAAGCTCGCGAAGATCGGCTTCACGACGGAGACGATTCCCACCGCCGGCCATCCCGTGGTGCTCGCCGAGTGGCGCAAGGCGCCCGCCGGCGCGCCGACCGTCCTCGTCTACGGGCACTATGACGTGCAGCCGCCCGAGCCGCTCGAACTGTGGACCTCGCCCGCGTTCGAGCCCGCGATCCGCAACGGCAAGCTCTTCGCGCGCGGCTCCGTGGACGACAAGGGACAGCTCTGGATTCACGTGAAGGCGCTCGAGGCACAGCTTGCCGTGCGCGGGACGCTGCCGGTGAACGTGATCGTGATTGCCGAGGGAGAGGAGGAGATCGGCAGCGAGCATCTTGGCGCATTTGTGGAGAAGTACGCCAAGCGCCTCGCGTGCGAGGCGGTGGTCATCTCGGATTCCGCGATGTTCGCGCCGGGTATCCCGTCGATTCTCAGCTCGCTGCGCGGGCTCGCGTATTTCGAGATCACGGTGCAGGGGCCGTCGTCGGACCTCCATTCCGGATCGTACGGCGGCGCGGTGGTGAACCCGGCGATGGCGCTCGCACAGATCCTCTCGACCATGCACGACGCGCGAGGCCGCATCGCGATCAAGGGCTTCTACGACAAGGTGCGTCCGTTCCCTTCGGCGGTGCTCAAGGGAATGCGGCGGCTCCCGTTCAGCGACGCGCGATTCAGGAAGGAAGTCGGAGTGAAGGCGCTCGGCGGCGAGGCGGGGAAGACCACGCTCGAGAAGCTGTGGACGCGTCCCACGCTGGAAGTGAACGGCATGCTCTCCGGCTACACCGGCGAAGGCGCGAAGACGGTGCTCCCAGCCAAGTCGATGGCGAAGGTGAGCTGCCGCCTCGTGCCCGACCAGGATCCGGACGTGATCGAACGGCTGCTCAAGGCGCACGTCAGGAAGGTCGCGCCCCCGGGCGTCTCGGTGACCGTGCAGCCCCTGCACGGTGGCAAGCCGTGGCGCGCCGATCTCGACGGCAGGGTGTTCGACGCGGCACGGCGCGCGCTCTCGGCCGCATTTGGCCGCGAGCCCGTGATCGTCGGTGAGGGCGGGTCGATTCCCGTCGTCGGCGACTTCGAGCGCGTGCTGAAGGCCCCCGTGCTGCTGGTGGGATTCGGGCTTCCCGGCGAAAACGCGCACGCACCCGACGAGTGGATTTCGGTGGACAATGTGCGGCGCGGGCTTCGCGCGATGGCCATGTTGCTCGACGAGTACGTAGCGTGATTTGAGTAGGGCAACGACAACCGCTTTATCACGGAAACTTCCGGAACAGAAGCCGGATTTTCGCGGATAAAACTCAAAAAGGGGGAACTACAACTGCGCAGTTGTAATTCCCCCAGGGTTTCTCAGTGGAAATCCGGGTGTTGATCCGGAAGCTTCCGTGGTAAGCAGTTGTAGTTAGAGCCCCTGCAGCAGCGCGTCGTTGGAAGTCGTCGCGGCGATGCGCTTGATGAGCCACTCCATGGCGGACGACGGCGGCATCTGCTGCAGCCCGCGGCGCAGCGTGTAGATCGCGGGGAGCTGTTCGGGGCTGAAGAGTTTCTCCTCGCGTCGCGTGCCGCTCGTGCCGATGTCGAACGCCGGGAAGATCCGCTTTTCCGCGAGCGAACGATCGAGCTTGATCTCGCAGTTGCCCGTGCCCTTGAACTCCTNNAAGATCACGTCGTCCATGCGCGATCCCGTCTCGACGAGCGCGGTCGCGATGATGGTGAGCGACCCGCCGCCGTGCTCCGGCGCGATGGAGCGCGCCGAGCCGAAGAACGCCTTGGGCCTCGCCATCGCCGAGGAATCGAGGCCGCCGGAGAGCGTGCGGCCGGTGCCGCGCTCCGCGGTGTTGAAGGCGCGAGCCATGCGCGTCAGCGAGTCGAGCACGATGACGACGTCCTTGCCCTGTTCCACGAGGCGCCGTGCGCGCTCGAGGACCATCTCGGTCACCTCGACGTGCCGTGACGCCGGCTGGTCGAAGCTCGATGCGATCACTTCACCGACGCCCCACGAAATCGCCTCGCTGACTTCCTCGGGACGCTCGTCCACGAGGAGAATGAGCAGCGTGGCGTTCGGATGGTTGATCGCGACGCCTTCGGTGATGGCGTGCAGCAGCATGGTCTTGCCGGCCCGTGCGGACGCCACGATGAGCGCGCGCTGGCCATATCCGATCGGCGCGATGAGGTCGATGGCTCGCCGGGTGAGTTCGGGACCGCCCTTCGAGGGCCGGCCGGTTTCGAGCGTGAGTTTTCGCTCCGGGTAACTCGCCGTGAGCGTATTGAAATCCGCGCGACGCAGTGCGAGCGCCGGATCGTCGCCGTTGATCGCCGTGATTTCCGCGGCCATCACGCGGCCGCGGTGGTCACGGCCCGTCGTCGCGGAGACGAGGTCGCCGCGGCGGATGCCGTACTGGCGAATCAGGTGAGGACCGACGTAGGCATCGCCGCTGTCGGCGAGGTAGCTGTTCTCGGCCCGCCTGATGAATCCCGCGTCGCGCGAGGCGTCGAACCAGCCTTCCGTCGCGCCGTCGGGGACGATCACCGGCGGCGGTCCCGACATGACCTGTTGTTCGCCGCCACCGCCACCGGGCTGGCCCGTGCGCTGCCGTCCGCGCCGGTTGCGGCGTCCGCGACGGCTGCCGCCGCCCTGCTGGTTGTTGTCGTTCTGGTGCTGCCGGGGCCCGTTGTTGTTGTAGTTGTTGTTGTTCTGGTTCATCGGGCCGCCATCGAATCGTGGGGCCTGCGGCGGTGGAGCGGATTCGCCGCCGTTCGACGGCATGCTGTCGCCGCTGACTTCGCCGGACGGCGCCGCGGAAGGCGGCGGGCCCGCAAGCGTGGCCGGCGGCGTCTGTTCTGCCGGCGGCTCGGACGGATCGCGGTACGGATCCGCCTCGTTGAAGGTCTCGTTCGTAGAGTTCCCGCGCGGGCGTGAATTGCGGCCGCGACGATGCGGGCGTCGACGTTCATTCATGAATTGTGTGGAACGGGATTGGTGAAAAATATCGGACGGACGCAACTGCACCGTCGCGCAACGACTGTATGAAAAGCGATCAGATCGGGGCGGGTCGTGCTCGATGATGCTGTTGGCGCGATCTCGCCTCGGGCCGCCACAAGCGCGGATTACTCACACGCGGTCCGGCGATACAAACCACCCCGGCGCCCAACGGCCGAAAAGAACAGTGGGCGGGTGACCCGTTGAGTATGGGGTCCTGGCCCCGCCCGCGCAAGGTCACGACNNCGTACGCTCGCCGATCCCGTCCAGCGACTTGCCGAGTTCGATGATCCGGCGGCACAGCCCCACGATGCGGCCGAGTGCCTCGTGCTGGTCGGGCGGCAGCGCGTCGAGTTGCATGAGCTGCGCTTCCGCGAGGATTCCGGCGAGGGGGTTGTTCAGCGAGTGCTGGAAGTGGAGCGCGATCTCACCAGCCGCAATCAGCCGCCGCGCGCGCATCACCTGCGCCGCGTGCTCGCTTCCCGCGTGCGCGAGCTGCTCGGCAAGGCGGGGAACCAGCTGGGTTGCCAGCTCCTGCGACGGTGCATGCGCCGCCCCCGCGGCAGCAAGCGCAGCGCCCGTGTCGCCACTCCCCTCCGACACGACCACGAGCGCGCCTGCGAAACCCATCGCACGAAGGCGTGCCGCGAGCTCTGCACCTCGCGCCGCGTCCGCATGCCCGTCGATCACCACGCAATCCGCGAGCGGGCGCATCTTCAGGTGCCGCGGGTCGAGCGTGTCCGAAACCGAGTCGGGGAGCTGGGCGGCAAGCACCTCGCGTATCGCCGCGGCGAAGGCGGCGTCCGATCCCACCACGATGAGTCGCACGGCGCTCATCGGGTCACCGGTGCACCGCGGGATGGCTCCCGGTAGATTTCAAGATGGTCACGCAAAACCCCTCGACGAAAGAAACGAGCGTCCGCGCCAGGCTCGACGCGGTGGTGCACGAATATCATCAGCGCGGTGACGTTCCGCGACTGCTGGAGAGCCTGGCGCACCTCGCGGCCACGGCGTCCACGAAAGAACTCGTCACGGCGGTCGAGCCCTACCGCGAGATGCACGAAGTCGCGGGTCCGATCTATGAAGTCATCGTGGAGCGTGAGCCTGACGATGCGCGCGCGATCGTCACGCTCGCGAATGCGTACTGGCTTACCGGTCGCGGCCCCGACGTGGTGTCCGAGCTCGCGTCGCGCGCACTCACCGCGGACCCGTCCAATCGCGCCGCCTGGCATTTGTGGGCCTTGTCGGAGTCGTCGCCCAGGTCCCGGGTGATTCGCTGGCAGCAGATTACGGAGCGCTTTCCGGACGACGAGCTCGCCAAGGCGAACCTCGCCGACAACGCGGCTGCCCTCGCCGGCGCGGAGAACGATCCTGTGGCGCTGAAGCTCGCCGTGGCGACGTACGAGTCGCTGCTCGCCACCGCCTCGCATCCCGCGCAGCGCGCGGCGCTCGAAAACGCGCTCAAGACGCTGAAGAACTGGTCGCTGTAGGGTCGTCGCTCAACTGGACGCGGCGAGCGTCCCGGAGCGATCGGTGAGCAGGTTGCGCACCGCGTCCACGAGCACGGCGTTCGGGAACGGCTTCCAGAGCACGCTGCACCCGGTCTGGTTGATCATGCGCTCGCCGTCCGGCGAGATGTCGCCGGTCATGAACAGCGTGTGCCGGCGCAGCTGCGGGCAGCGCGCCGAGGCCAGGTAGTAGAACGAGTCGCCGCGCATGTGCGGCATGCGCAGGTCGAGCAGCATCGCCGCGATCGACTCCGAGAGGAGCGACTCCGCTTCGGGTCCGTTCAGCGCCGCGACCGGGTCGAAGCCGGCACGGCGCAGCACCTGGACGAGCGCCGCGCAGATCGCGGGCTCGTCGTCGACGATGAGCACGCGCGGACTGCCGGGCGTCAGGATCCAGTCACGCATTGGGGATCCCGGCGCCGACGTGGACTGCGAACCAATAGTGCGCCTCATTGAGATTCGCGCCCGGCGCGATCCGTGCCGCGAGCCGTGCGACGAACTCTTCGGGTCCCATCCGGTCGCGCGCGCGGCCCGGTGTCATGCCGACGCCCCACTTCATGGCCTTGGTGAGGGCGTCGGAATCGGTGAAGCGGACGTGATCGGCGACCGCCTCGAGCGAGTATGCGGGTTCGCGGAGGAAGGCGTATCCCCGGAGCAGCCGTGCGCCGGCGACGAGTTCGCGGGGCGTGACGAAGCCGGCGCGTTCGAAGTGCCGGTAGAGCGTCCGGCGCGGGACACCGGCGGCGGCCGCGAGATCGGGCACTCCGCGGAAGACCGACGGATTGCGGATGAGCCGTTCCAAGGCGCCGGCCACGGGGGCCGGGACACGGCTGAGCGGGCGCTGGAGGTGGCCCAGGAGCCGTTCGGACAGGATGATGCCCGGCTGGCGCTCCAGCATCTGCCTGAGGTGCTGGGGGTCGTCGTCGAGGCCGAAGAGGATGAGCTGTTCCATGCCCTCGCGGCCGAGCTCGACGAGGGGCCGCAGGGTCTGGGCGGCCAGATTCGAGTACACGATCATCGGGAGCGACCGGTAGCGGTTCCTGACGGCGCGGATCCGGTCCGACCGGGCCTCGGCCGGTGTATCGAACTGCGGGTCTACGACGAGGACGTCCACGGGCTGCCGGCGGATGATCGAATCGGCATGCGCCCAGTCGAGTGCCGCGTGCACGCTATGCGCGCTTCCAGCCGCCCCTTGGAGGCGGGAGAGCTTGGCAGGCTGGACGCATGCTGCGACGTGCATTGGGTTTGTTGACTGTCGCGGGTTGTGGAATGACGCTAAGCGATTGGGGACAAAATGATTACGGTCGTGGCACAAAAGCAAGGTTTTTTGGCACAAAAGGCTACTGTATGTCCAAAGCAGATCACATAGCTTCCGCATTCCACTTATTCACTCGCCCATTCTTCGAGGCCTTTCAAATGACGATCCGCCGCTCGGTCGCCCTGCTGGTTTCCGCTGCCGCCCTGATTGCCGCCGCAGCTTGCTCGTCGCCGACCGCGCCGAAGGGCTGCGATGTTGTGACGAACGCCGGCAACACGACCTGCTAAGTACTACTTGTTGAGCTGGTCGTCCCGAAGTTCAGGCGACGGCCAGCGCCAGCTTGCGAAGTTCCAGTTCCACACCTGCGGTGGCCTCCGACTGTTCGAATCGGATTCCTCCGCTTTGCGTGTTGGCCTCGACGGCGCGCTCGGCGAGCATTTCCTCTGCTTCGAAGATCGAACGGTTGAATTCGTGCTCAATGGCGAGCTCGAGAGCCTGTTCTAGCAATCCCCGGGCGACCTCGGGTTCGCCGAAAAGGCGGAGACCGCGCGCGCTCTCAATGAGAAAATTGACCCGATTTTCGGGCGGGAGTGTCACACCTTCAAGTCGCGTGCGCGAACTCGCGAACAGATCTTTGTAGCCAGCTCGCGCTGCTAAGGCCACCATATTGATCCGTGCCTGAAGCCGAACCAGCGTGGTCGAAGCGGTCGCCTCGAGGATCATCAGCGCATCGTGTGCTGCCTCGAATCGCTCCATAACGATGAAGTACGCGCCAATGTCGGCAAGGATGCGGTCCCGATCGTTCGGAAGGGCTGTGCACCGTAGCGCATCATAGGCGAGGCACACGGCCCGGCCAATCTCGCCGCGGCGGTGGGCCACTACAGAACGGACGTGCAGGGCGTTCGACGTCACTTCAGTGCAATCGGCGAACTCGCTATCGGTCGCCACCTTTGCGAGTAGTTCCTCTGCCTTCGGCAGGTTGCCGCGCATCATCACCACGGTGGCGCTACCGATCTGTGAACGCAACGCGCGTGCGGTGTCTTTCTGCCGCTTCGCGATCTTACCCGCCATCGCGTACGAAGCCTCCGCGTCGCCCAACTCGCCCAACATGCGCTTGCAATACCCAAGTCGCAAAAACGAATCGATCAACAGGTCGCCGTCGAAATCCTCTTCCGCCAGCCTCGCAATCGTGCCGTACACGTCAGCGGCGAGCGTCAGCTCCACGCGCTTCTCGAGGCACCCCGCGTACGCAAACAGCCGCGGCAACACCGGCTGGATATCCACCTCGCGAACCGTCTGCATCGCATTGACCAGGCCGAGCAGCACCTCGCGCGTCGGATCGGTCGCCTCGAGCTGCATGATCGCACTGCGAACGGACTTCACGCTCACCGATTCCGGTTCGACCATCACGGGCCCGGCCAGCACCCAGTGATCGATCAGCCGCAGCATCAGGAGCCCCGCCGTCGCTGATTGAGCCTTCGGTGAGTTCTCCTTCGCCTCACCGACAGCCTCAAAAAACGCGAGGTGCTTCAGTCCGAGCGTCGTCGTGCGGGAGCGCTTCATCAGGCTGAAAGTCCGGTTTATGGGTGGCTCGACCCCGCGAAACCTGTGGCGCGCCTCTCCGCCGCGCAACAGTCACAACACATTTGTGCCACTATACAGCGTCGTGCGACCGACCGCCGTGATCCGGCGCACCGTGAACCGCGATCCTCCAGCCGCACGACTATCTCGCCGTGCCCCCCGCAACTTTCTTCGACGTTCCACCCGCTACGAACCGCTGCCCCGGTGCATCGAGCCGGTCGAGCGCCTTCTCCAATTCCGCGTCCACCATCTGTAGTCTCGGCAGGCTGAACGGCTTGAACTGCGGGCTGTAGGGACTCGGCGCACTCGGACCCGATACTTCCAGGATCGCGTCGAAGGAATAGCGCACCTCGCGGCCGCTCTTCGGATCGTGCCAGGTGCCGCTGCTCGCGAGCGCGCGATTCTTCGGCCACACGCCCAGCGGAAGCGCGAACGTACGCACCTTGTAGCCGGGAACCGCCGAATCGATCGCCAGCACGCCGCGCGCGATCTGCTCCTGCACAACGGCGTCGCTGTATTTCGCCAGGTTCGCGTGCCACAACGTGTGATCGCAAAGCTCGAAGCCCTGCTCCGCGAGAAAGCGGACCTTCTTCAGGCGCCATTCGCTCTTCTGCCCCGAGATCCCCTTCTCGCCGAAGAACGCGTGCCCGGCCGCCGCACCCGGCAGCAGGCAGAACGTCGCGCGCTTGCCCCAATCGGGATGCTCCTTGTTGAACTCCATCCAGATCCCCACCGCGCTGTTCGGGTCGATCTCGACCTGGCCGTTCTTCTCGATGTAGCTGAACTGGCCGGGCGATGCGTCGTCGAACGTGAACACCACCGGCGACATCCCCGCCGGTATGTCGAACTTCTTGTCGATCATCTGAGACACCGTCACCGGGCGATAGCCCCGGTCGTACAGCAGCTTCAGGTCGCGTCGGAAGTGGTCCGCCGAGCGCCCCCACCGGCTGTCCTTGTCGGTGATCAGGTGGTACTCGAGGATCGGGATGCGGCCCTGATCGTTGGGCGCGCGCGGTGAAGCGGATTGGGCGGTGGCGGTGCCGGCGACGAGAAGCGTTGCGCATACGCGCGAGAGATATTTGTTCACGCCTGAAGATAGCGGCTCATGCGGGTAATCGGTCATTGGTCATTGGTCATTGGTCGTTTGCAAAGAACGAACGACCAACGACCAATGACCGATGACCCGCAGTCTTGCCGTTACCCCAGCAACCCGAGCCGCGCCGACGACGTGAACCCCGGGAACATCGCGCCGAGATTCGTCGCGCCAAGATGTTTCGACGCGATCTCCGAGAACACCGACCGGAAATCCGTCGTGAGTGCCAGGTCGCGCCCTTCGTACAGCTGCTCGGGCTCGAGGCCCGGCCACTTTCCGTAGACCTTCTTGCCGTGCACCGAGCCGCCGATGACGAACATCGCGCCGGCGTGTCCGTGATCCGTTCCGCCGTTGCCGTTCTGCCTCGCCATGCGGCCGAACTCGCTCATCGTGAGGATGACGACGTTCTCCATTCCCTCGCCGAGGTCGTTCGCGAGCGCCGCGATGGACTTCGCGAAATCGTCGAGCCGCTGCGCGAGCTGTCCGGTCGCACCGCCCTGATTGACGTGCGTATCCCACCCACCCACGTCCGCGAACGCGATCTCGAGGCCGACCTTGCTCTTGATGAGCTGCGCGATCTGCTTGAGGCGCTGCCCGAACTGCGACTTCGGATAGTCCGCGCCGTTCTGCGGCTGGTACTGCGTTGGATTGGCGGAGCGAAGCATCTTGACGGCCTCGAACATTTCCTGTCCCGTGCCGTGGATGAGGTCTGCCGAGCCGGTGCGGTACAGCGCTTCGAGCCGAGCCGCCTGGTCGCCGCCGACCGAGCGTACCGCGAACTCGTCGAGCGAGTTCATCGCCACCGCGGGCGCAGTGCCCTCGAGAATGCGCGGCGTCTGCGGCGTCATCGCGACCGCGCGAAAGGGCGTCGGGGCGCACTGCTCACACGTGCCCGAGGTCGCGAGGTAGCGGTTGAGCCATCCGTCGCTCGTGCCCTTCGCATCCGGCGTGCCGCTCTCCATGTAGTCCTGCGCGTCGAAGTGCGAGCGCGTGGTGCTCGGACTCCCTACGGCATGAATCGGAGCGAGCATCCCCGCGTCCCACAGCGGCTTGAGCGGCGCGAGCGAGGGATGCAGCCCGAAGAATCCGTCGAGGTCGATCGCGCCGGTCGCGCCCGTGGAACCGACGGCACCGGTCCCGCGCAGCGGCTGTGGAATCGCGATGTTGGGACGGAGTTGGTAGTACGCGCGCTCGCCGTGCGGCACCACCACGTTCAGCGCGTCGGCCGCGCCGCGCTGGAACAGGCAGATCAGGACCTTTCCCTTCTGCGCGAGCGGCAAGTCCATGCCCATCGCGGTGCGGCGAAGAAACGACGGGCTCAAACCCATCGTGACGAGCGCGACGGCACCCGACTTGACGAAATATCGGCGATGCATGGTGTTTTCTTATCTCCTCTGGAATTCGGGCGAACCAATCGCGAGTCCGACGATCAGCGCCAATCCCTTGAAGGGCGGCTGCAGTTTTCCAAATGCCCGGTCGCGCGCCGGACCACGGAGCGGAGGACGGGCTCCCGGCTCGGGGAGCATCATCATCGCCTCGTCCGGATCCACCGGCTCCTTCGGTCGGGCCTTCTCAGGCGTGGCGTCGAGCGCCGCGGCCGAAGCGAGGAACGGGTTCTTGCCCGTGATCAGGATCGCACGCGTATCGGGTGATACCCCGCCGCCGAGCAATGCTCCCACGACGCCGTCGACCTGCTGCTCGATCGGCGCATTCTGGAGCGACTCGGCGCCTTTCCAGCTCGTCGGCGACACGCCGGGGATTCGTCCGGCCGCGATCGCGACGCCGAAGTTGATGCGATTGAGGATCGCACCCGTGTTCATCCACTGGTCGCCCGTTTCGGGCCAGCCGTTGGGCGCCTGGTGGCCGTAGATCGGCTCGCCAAGCGTGGCGATAGTCTGCGCGGTCCTCGGCGTCCCGTCGGGCTGCGCGCCGAGTGCGCGGAGCGCGCTCACGACCACTTCGAACGGCGACTTCACCTTGCCGCGATACGCCGCGCGAGAGAAGAACTCCTTGCTCGTGATGATGGTGCGCACCACGGCCCGGATGTCGCCGTCGGTCCGGCGGAACGTCTCGTCGGCTCGCTCGACCAGTTCCGCGGGCGGCGTGTCGCTCACGAAGCGGCGCGCGAGCTTGAACGCGATGAATTTCGCGGTGGACGGGTGCCGCGAGACGATGTCGAGGACGTCCTCGCCGTCCTCGATGCCGCGGCCGGCCGCGAGCCGGTGGCCGAGCACGACCTTCGCGCCCGCGTCATGCATCTGCGGATTGAACTCGAACGCGCCGCCGCCCTGCTGCGGCCTGGGAAAGGTCCAGCCGGTGAGCGCGCGGGCGACGTTGATCACGTCCTGCTGCGTGTAGCCGCCGTCGACGCCGAGCGTGTGAAGCTCGAGGAGCTCGCGGCCGTAGTTCTCGTTGAGCCCGCCGCGGCGGCGCGCGAGTTGCTGTTGCTGCTGCGGCGTGAGCAGTCCGCCGCGGCCGTTGCGGCCTGCTCCGCCGCGACCGGCGGCCGGCAGCGGCACGAGCCTTGGGCGGTTGCTGTCGGCCTGGCTCTCCCAGTTGTCCAGGTAGAAAAGCATCGCGGGGCTCTTGGCGACCGCCTCGAGCAGCACGCGGAATTTCCCGAGCGAGTTCGGGCGGATCACCTTGCTCTCGTATTGCACGAGCTGATAGCGTTCGGGCGGCCCCTTCTGGATGTAGACGGAGAAGTGGTTGAGCCAGAAGTCGGTCATGACCTCCTGAAGCTGGCGCTCGGACAGGAGGGCGCGGTCGATGCGTCCGCTCTGCGCTTCAATCGTGACCTTTCTGGGGCCGGCCGTGGCCTCGCGCAGCTCCGTGCTGTCGGCCGCACTGAGCCTGGAGCGGTCGCCTTTTGCCTGCAAGCGCTGGAGCAGTTGATTCGGCGGCGGATACTTCCGCTGGAGCTCCTGAGAGCTGGTGTTGTAGCTCTCGAGGGCGGCGAAATATTGGTCGCTCCTGGAATCGTCGATGCGCTCAGGGTGAAGCTGCAGGTCGATCCACTTGTCGACTCCCATGGCCCGCACGGCCTCCACGTCGCCGGGGCGCGCGCCGAAAGTGAGCCGGCTGAGGAGGTGGTTGACCTGCTCGTCGGCCGTCTGCTCGCGCGGGCCGCTCTCGGCCGGCACCTGATCCTGCGGGGCGGCAGTCATCCGCGGTGCCGGCTCGACCTGCGCGGCCGGACTGCCGCCGCACGCGGTGAGGGACGCCATGGCGGCGGCGACGACGAATTTGATCGGACGCTGCATCGAGACACACTCCAAGTAGATCGTGCACCCCGTAGACGACGTCGTCCGCGCCGAAGTTAAGGATGAATCGGCCTTGCGAGATGCGCCATGTGACGCAGAGCACAACCGTCGAATAAGTGACCAAAGACTCACTGCAGAGGTATTACAGGCAGGAACATTTCTTGCTGTCGTTTGGAAGCGGCATTTCACTCGGAGGACCGCGAATGGATGTGCTGGTGATGTTGGATGAGCTTCCGGAGCAGTCGCCCGTGCTCGCGCAGGTCAACTCCGTCCCGTCGGAGCGCGCCAGCGAGCGCCCGATGCGCGACGTGGTGACGCTGTTCGGCGTGCCGAACGCGGAATCGCTGGCGCTCGCGCTGGCTGCCGCGCTCGAGTCGAGGCGCGCGGATGTATCCGGAGAAGACCCGCTCGACGTGACGCGAAACGTGGGCGTGTGGCCCGAGCGCGGAGCCATCGGCGATGCCGCGTGGCTCGATCGTTCAACGGGACAGGTCGTGAAGCGCGAGGTGGAGATTCCGATCGCCGTGTTGCTCGAGACGGCCGGAAGACTGCTCGCCGACTGCGGACAGGGCATTCGCCGCCTGCTCGCCGGCCTGCTGATGCCGGACGCGCCCGAAGGCACGCGCCGCGCGATCACCTTTTCCTTCGCCCCGGCGGTCGCCGGCGCGAGACTTTCAGGCGAGTCGCTGCTCGCCTCCCTCCGCGAAGCGGATGGGCTCACCACCGACACCGAGGAATCCTGAAGAAACTTTCCTTGTCTGAGAACTGACCGATCGAAGGGAACGGGGCGGCCGGGTTGGCCGCCCCGTTGTGCGATGAACTCCGCCGTCTGCCGTCTTTTCTCTGACAGCCATTGGCCGCGCCGAGAATTAGACTCGACTTGACGCCCGCCTTTCGGGGAGGCACGCTCTACCCCTGCTCCGCAACCGAGGAGAGACATGCGCGAGTACCGCAGCGAAGCAATCCGCAATATCGCCGTAGTAGGACACGGTGCGAGTGGCAAGACGACACTGGTCGACGCGCTCGCCTTCGTTTCCGGAACCAGCAAGCGGCACGGGTCCATCAAGGACGGCAGCACCCTCACCGACACCTCTCCTGAAGAAATCGAGCGGAAGTACTCGATTTCGCTCGGCTGTGCGTACGCGGAGTGGAAGGACACGAAGATCAATCTTCTCGACACTCCCGGTTTTCTCGACTTTCAGGGCGACGCGATCGCCGGCATAGCGGCTGCCGACGGCGCGCTCGTCGCGGTGGGCGCGAGCACCGGCGTTGAGGCCGGCACGGAGCGCATGTTCCGCGAGGCCATCGCGCGCAAGGATCCCGTGCTGTTCGTGGTTGCGACGATCGATCGTGAGCACGCCGATTTCGACGCCGCGTATCAGTCCATCAAGGACCGGCTCACGACGAAGGTCGTGCCGGTGGAGATCCCGATCGGCGCGGGCGCGGGCTTCAAGGGCGTCATCAATCTCTTCACGAAGCGGGCGCACCTGTTCAAGCCCGGCACCAAGGCCGGTGAGTACGAAGAGGTGGACATTCCGGCGAGCGAACAGGCGCGGTTCGAGCGCTACCACCAGGAAATGGTCGAGGCCGTTGCAGCGACCGACGATGCGCTGCTCGAGCGTTTCTTCGGCGGCGAGGAGCTCCCCGGCGAGCTCGCGATGTCCGCCATGAAGGAGGCCATGAAGCGGCAGGACATCTTCCCGCTGCTCTGCTGCTCGAGCCAGCTCACGTGGGGGGTGCGCACGGTGCTCGACTTCCTCGTCTCGCTCATGCCGAGCGCGTTCGAGATGGAGGAGCTGCACGCGTTCAAGGGCGCCGAGGGCGAGCGCACCGTGGAGATCCATCCGAGCGAGGGTGCACCGTTCACGGCGCTCGTGTTCAAGACCACCGCCGAGCCGCACGTGGGCGACGTGTCGTTCTTCCGCACCTTCAGCGGGACCGTGGCCGCCGGGCAGGAGGTGTACAACGCCACGCGCGATTCAGCGGAAAAGCTGATGCACCTCTCGATTCCGCTCGGGCGTGAACGGTTGGAGGTGCCGCGGCTCTATCCCGGCGACATCGGCTGCGTCGCGAAGCTGCACAACACGCACACGAACGACACGCTTTCGACGAAGTCGCGTCCCGTACGCCTGCCGCAGATCCAGTTCCCGGATCCGATCGTCACGTTCGCGGTGAAGGCCACGCTGCGCCCCGACGAGGAAAAATTCCAGCAGGGCCTGCACCGCCTTCACGACGAAGATCCGACGTTCCAGACGCATTTCAACAGCGAGACGCACGAGACGATCGTCGGCGGGATGGGCGAGCGGCACATCGAGGTCGGGCTCGCGCGCGTCGCGCGGCAGTTCGGCGTGAAGGGCGAACTCTCCGCGCCGCGCATTCCGTATCGCGAGACGATCACCTCGAAAGGCGACGGGCAAGGCCGGCACAAGAAGCAGTCGGGCGGGAAGGGTCAGTTCGGCGACTGCTGGATCCGGATGCGCCCGGGGCCGCGCGGCTCGGGGTATGTGTTCCAGGACGAAATCGTCGGTGGTGCGATTCCACGGGCGTACATCCCCGCGGTCGATCGCGGCGTGGTGGAGGCGGCGGCTCGCGGCGTGCTCGCGGGATATCCAATGGTGGATTTCGTCGTGGAGTGCTACGACGGCAGCTACCACTCCGTGGATTCGAACGAAGCATCGTTCAAGATGGCGGGCATCCAGGCGTTCAAGAACGTCGCGCCCAAGTGCCGGCCGGCCCTGCTCGAGCCGCTGGAAATGGTCGAGGTCACGACGCCCGACGCGTATCTCGGCGACGTGATGGGCGATCTCAGCTCACGCCGCGGCCATATTCTCGGGACGGAGCCGACCGACGAGGGGAGCTTCACTCGGGTCCGGGCGATCGTTCCTCAGGGGGACATGCACCTCTACGCGACGAAGCTGTCGTCGATTGCGCACGGGAGAGCGGTATTTTCGCAGCGGTTCCACGGGTACGAGCATATGCCGGGTGACGCGGCGGCGAAAATCATCGAGACGGCGGCAAAGAGCAGGGGCGAGGAAGCGGCAGACTGAACGCTTTCAGACGACGCCTGTCAGCTCTTAGCTGCGAGACAGAAGGCCTCGTTACCGGTCGGCGCGCCGATCGGTAACGAGGCCCTTGTCCGAGAGCTCTTCGCTGGCGGCTGTCGTCTGACGTCGTTGCTGTTGCTTTTCAGACCTTGTGGTAGCCGATCCTCGCCGCCTCGACCCGGTCCTCCGCGGTGTATACCTCGAAGTCCGAGAAGAATCCCGGCGCCTCTTTCTGCAGCAGGCGCAGCACCATGACCGCCATGCGGCGAATCTCGAACTCTGCGCCCTCGCTTGAGCGGAGTTCGAGCATCGTCCGCCAGGCACGCGCATTCGCCGTGACGACGATCTTGGTCTCCGTCGAATTCGGCAACACGCCCCGCGCCGCTTCGCGCGACATCTTGCGACGGTGCACCTTGTCGGCCACCCAGCCGTAGCGCTCCATCAGTTTCTCGACGAGCGCGACGTAGGTCGCCTGCGCCGTCTCCATCTGCGCCTTCCACTGCGCGAGCAGCGCGTCGTCACCGAGAATCGCGGGCGGCACGACGAACGCCGCCTTCGACTCGTCCACATACCGCTGCGAGAGCTGCGAGTACGCGAAGCCGGCCCGATGGCGCACCAGTTCGTGCGTCAGCGAACGCGAGACGCCCTCGATCAGCAGCGAATAGTTCGCGTGCTCGAGCACGCTGCCGTGCCCCTGCTTCTTGATGTTCTCGATATACTCGCGCGTCCCGCGGTTGGCGGGATTCTTCTGGCTCATGTAACAGAGCCGTCCGGCGAATTCGGCCAGACGCTCTCCGTCGGTGCTCTCGCCGAGCCAGTGCACGGGGAGATGCGCGGGCTCCGCGAACGCGGGACGCGCAAGGATCGAGATGACGGGTTCGGTATAGAATTGCGGCATCGTCCTGAAATGCGGGATGCGGAGTGCGGAATGCCTTTTAACCTACGCGGTGGCGGCGAAGGGAACAAACCTCCGCACCCGCACGCGGTCCACCAGCGACCGCAGCGCGTGGTTGCTGCACAGCGCCAGCAGGCCGGCGACGGTCAGTGTCCGCACTTCCGCGCGCGTGATCTTCACGCTGCCGCCGTGGTGCAGCATCGCGCGCGACGCCGAGAGATCGCGGAGCGTGGCATACGCGAACAGGAGCGGCAGCACGCAGAACGCGCGGATGGCCACGGCGCGCCGCGGAACCAGCAGGATGTATTCCAGCGCGTCGTCGAGATCCGTCCATGCGAGCTGGATGAACGACGCAACCGCCGCGTGGTTGCCCTCGATGTGCGCGTCGTCGAGGAGCGTCCGGTGCCCGCTCCCGTGCTCGGCGAGCGACGCCTGGGGGATGTAGATCGCGTTCTCGTGCTCCGCATCCCACGCGATGTCCTTCAGGATGTTCACGGTCTGCAGCGCCTCGCCGAACTGGCGGCACTTCGTCCAGAGCCTCGTGAACTCCGGCTTTCCGACGCTCGGCGCGTGCTCGTACCAGAGTTCCGTCAGCATGCACCCCACCGTTCCCGCGACGTAATAGCAGTACTCGCGGTATTCGGCGACGGTCTGGATGCGAATTCCGCGCGGATAGAGCTGCACGAACTTCCGCATGCCGTGCGCCATCACGCCGACCCAGTGCTCGACGCGGCCACGCGTGTGATCGGGAAGCGAGCGCAGCAGGACGCACACGAGATCCGTGTGCCGGAGGAGGTCGACGTGGGCGGGATCGCCCTGGATATCCGCGGCGAGGGAGGGGAACGCCTCGGCGGCGTCGCGATTCGCGAGGCAACGCAGAAAGGCGTCGAGCAATTCCGCCTTGCGCTCCGGCGACGCGGCGCCGTCGTCCTCGATCGTATCCGCGATGCGGCACAACAGGTACGCGGTGAGCACCGCGCGGCCGAGCACGCCCGGCAGGAATCGAATGGAAATCGCGAACGTGCGGGAGACTTCCGGCAGAACGGCCGTCGCGAACCGCTTTGCATAGCGCAACCGCTTGGTGCTGTCGGTCCGCTTGGCCGCGGCGGTCCTGTCGGTCGTCATCGCGGCGGCCGCGGCGGCCCGATGAACGCGTCGAGCAGCACCTGCGCCGTCGTCGCCGGCTTTGCGTCGGCGAACTCGAGCCGGTCGAGCGCCTGCTCGAGCGAGACCTGCGCGCGAGAGACGAGCTGGCGGTACTGACGCCGCGTGATGAACAGTGCGAGCATGGCCGCGAGCGCGGCGGGAATCGCCGCGAGTGCCGGCGACACGCCGATCGCGATCAGCGGCGCCGTCATCAGCAGCATGGCGAAGGCGAGCGCCGCGCCGCTCGTCGCGCGCTGGCTCCGCGCCACGGAAAAATCCGCGACGATGCGTGCGTGCGCCCGGTTCGGCCCGACTGCCGCGACGATAGCGCTCACGTCGTTCGCGGGGATGAGCTCGAACCCGCGCCCCCAGATCGGGATCGTCCGCCGGATCACCGAAAAGATGTCGCGCCGTGCTTCCCATACGAGCTGATCCGCGAATCGGCGCTTCACTTGAAGCGCCTCGCTGCGTTGCATCCACGCATCGATTGCCCCGAGCACCGCGGCGGGGGTTCCCGGAACCGTGCGCGCCGCGGTCACCGCCGACACGCCCGTAAAACTCGCGAGCCAGCCGGACTCCGCCGGGAGCAGCGTGCGGCTGCGCTCCTCCGCGAGCGCCTGCCGAAGCAGCTCGCCGGAGAGCCCGACTTCCTTGCCGAGCTCGACGAGTTGCTCCTCGGTCATTGCGCCGGTTTCGTCGCCCTCGCCGCTGGCGGCCTGCAGCTGGGCGGCTCGCGCGAGCACACGTTCGAGGGCGGCACGAGAGAGCGCTTGCTCGCGCACCCCGCCGGGAGGATTCGACCGCGGGTCGGTCATTGGTCAAATCCCCCCGAATGAAATGGAGATCTGCCGATCGATCGACTCCAGCATCGGCTTCGGAATCGGGAAGGCCCGCGCGAACGCGGCCATCGGGTCGCCGTCGAATGCGACGCCGGCGACGCGCAGGTAGAATCGCGCGTAGCCCCCGGCGAGTTCGGGCGAGAGGCGCGCGAGGAGCAGGGCGCCGCCGCGCACGAGCGCGTAGCTGCCGATGACCGTCGCGACGCCGCTCCGCTTTTCAGCCGGCGTCGTGTTGTCCTCCACCGCCGGACCCGTGAGCGGGCCGACGACCTCGTGCGCGAACGCGTACAGCGCATCCATCGCGTGGTCGGGCGAATCCGGAAAGCCGACGGCGACCTGGCTGCGCTCGCGGGTGTCGGTCACGGTGCGTCCCTCGCCCTCGATCGCGAGCGAGAGAATCAGGTCGCCATTCGGCTGCTCGGAATGATTCAGGAAATTCTGAAGCCTGGGACGCAACTCGCCCTGCCAGATCACGTCGACGGCCGCGAGCGTGCGTTCTCGGCGCCGCATTTCGTCGACCCACCACGCATGGAAGAACACGTCCTTCTCGTTCTGCAGCGCGTTGGTGAGCGTGCGCACGAACTCGCGATCGGCTTTTGCGGGAAAGAGGCGCGCGAGATTCGAGAAAACCGCCGCTTGTTCCTTCGATTTGGCCTTTTTCGGATCGCCGTCTGCCTTGACGAAGCCGTCGATCGCCGCGACGAGCTCCTCCCACGTCGGGAAGGCGAGCGCGAGGAACTGCGCGTTCGTCAGCGCCGGGTTCTCGCGCAGGCGCTTCGCGAGCGCGTCGTGATTGACGTCGAGATCGGTCACGGCGCTCGCCTTCGTGCGCGCCGCGACGACCGCCTCCCGGTAGCCGCGGCGGAACAGTGGCACCGGACTCGTATCGCTCGAGATCATCACGAATCCGTGCAGCCAGAGATCGACGTGCTCCCGGGTCCGGAGCGGCCATTTTACGCTTTGCATGGAAGCGCCGGGCAGCTGCGCGGCGCACGGCGCCAACGCGACTGCGAACGCGCACAGCGAGAGCGCGAAGATCAAAGCCCCGCGCCGGGGCGGCAACCGAAATGATGAGGCGGAGTTCACGTGAAGGCGTCCCGTTCCTTCAGGATGCGGCCAGCCGGCCGCACGCTACGCAGAACTTCCAGCCCGGTTCGAGTTCGGCGCTGCACGCGGCGCAACGCCGCGCCAGCAGGTTCTGTCCACAGCTCGGACAAAAGTGAACCTGCCGGTCCTCCGGAAGCTCCTGGCCGCAGTAGCGGCAACCGGGCCGCGACGACCTCGGTACGGTCTCCGCTTCGGGATCGAGCGGACGCGGAGGCGCCGCGGCCGACGGCCGCATCGCCTTGGGAGTGGTGAGCGCCTCGGAGAGTGGAGCGGGCGCGGCGGGCGCGGCGGGCGCGGTGGGCGCGGCTGGCGCGGCGGGCGGAGCCGACACCGCAGCAGGCGGCATCGACGCGCCTGCCTTGCGCGCGTGCTCCTGCGAGATCGTCACGCGCGAGGTGAGATACGCGCGGTAGGCCGCGAGATCCGGATTCGGCGACGACAGTTCTGCGCGCAGGTCATCCTGGAGCAGGTCGTCGGCAAAGAGGTATCCGCGCTCGCCCGCCAGCATCCTGGTGAGCGCGTGGGAATAATCATCGTTCGTTTCCACGGCGCCTTCGGCGCGCACGGACCGATACGGAACCAGTTCGATCAGTTCCGCGACCTCGAATGGACGCGTGAGGAGCTCGGGCCGTTTGTCGCGCACGGCGCGCACGAGGCGTTCGAACAGCAGGTCGAGAGGATCCATCTCCTGCATCTTAACGATCCGTCGACGGCAACGGCGGACTCGCACGGAACTCGCCGGACTCCGGGAACGGACTGGGATCGGCGTGCTTCGCGCCCTTTGCGCGCGCCGCCTCGAGCCACGCCTCGAATCCGGAGGGCTCAAGCCCGGCGGAATGCGTCTGGCTGGCGGCGGCACGAGTCGCGAGATGATTCGCGTATTCGTTCTGCGCGTGACCGTCGTGCCCGCGCACCCATTTCCACGACACCGCGTGCGGCTCGGCGGCGCCGATCGCCTCGTGCCACAGTTCAAGATTCTCGATCGCGCCGCCCTTTCGTTTCCATCCCTGGCGCGCCCAGGAGTGCACCCACTGTGTCATGCCGTCCACGATATAGCGCGAGTCCGTCGTGAAGGTCACGCGGCACCGCGCGCCCTTGGCGCCGAGGGCGTCCATCGCCTCGATGACCGATCGAAGGGCCATGCGGTTGTTCGTGGTCGCGCGCTCGCTGATCCAGAGATCGCGCCGCACGATCGTGCCGT
The DNA here is from genome assembly GCA_003171215.1 of Gemmatimonadota bacterium. Taxonomy (GTDB): domain Bacteria; phylum Gemmatimonadota; class Gemmatimonadetes; order Gemmatimonadales; family Gemmatimonadaceae; genus Fen-1231. Next base: position 30,066 of record PMYN01000137.1, read on the forward strand.
TCGACGGATGGCGCAGTTCAATGAGTGCGCCGGCGCCGCCCGGATTGTCGCCCTCGCGTCCGTTGCCGATGCACGACTCGTCGGCGAATACGGCGACGAAACAGTCTTGTGCCTTGACCGCTGCGCCTGCGGCGCCCGGTGCCTTCGCGGCGCTCACCGCACCACCTCGATCGAATCGGCTTCGTCCACCCAGAGCGTCAGTGGCTGGCCGGTGGTCGGGTGGCGCGCTTCGATCGCCTCGCGACGACCGCGCAGCAGGAGGCGCATGGGAATCACCACGAAGTCGGTGCCGCGGCGCCGAACGGTTATGCGGATTCCGTCGCGGATCGCGTCTTCGAGCGCGTCGTAACCGGCGACCGTGAGCTGTGCCATCTCAGTGGGTTCCCCCGAACCATTCGCTGACGAAACCGGAGAGAACGCCCGTGGCGCGCTCGATTTCACCCATGTCCACGTACTCCTCGGCCGAATGTGCGAGCCCGATGTCTCCCGGTCCGAAGCAGATCGCGGGGATGCCGGCCGCGGTGAGCAGCGCGGCGTCGGTCCAGCAGGGAAGGCCTTCGACCGGTGCGCGCTCTCCGGCACGTTGGAGCGAAGCGGTCAAGGCGCGCACCACCGGATGTGTCACCGCGACCTCGTTCGGTTCCTGCGCGAAGCCCGGAACGAGATCGGCCTTGAATTCCGGGGCACGGGCGCGGACGCGGGCGCACGCCGCTTCCACCTCGCGCGTGAAGTCGGCGGCAGTCTCGCCCGGCAGCGTGCGTCGCTCGAGCTGAACGCTGCAACGGTCGGGATACGTGGAGAGGCCGAGTCCGCCGCTCACGATCGACGCGTGCAGGGAGGGCCGTCCGAGCAGCGGATGCGTCTTCTTCGCGAGCACGGTCCGTTGGTAATCGTCGAGTTCGGCGAGCGCCATCGCCGCAAGCGTAATCGCGTCGACGCCGAGGTCGTAGCGGCTGCCGTGCGCCGCGCGGCCGTGCACGATGAGCTCGAGCCAGGCGAAGCCGCGATGCGCGGGGCAAATCGCGAGGCGCGTGGGTTCGGTGACGATCGCCGCCTCCGCGCGGATTCCCGATGCCACGAGCGCGCGCGTGCCGATGCTCTCGTACTCTTCGTCGGCGACGGCCGCGACGATCACTTCGCCGTCGAGATTCGCATCCACCACGCGAAGCGCAGCCGCGCACATCGCGGCGACACCGGCTTTCATGTCGGACGAGCCGCGTCCGTACACGCGGCCATCGCGCACTTCGGCGTCCCACGGGGCGTGGATCATGCCTTCCACGCCGACCGTGTCGAGATGCCCGTTGAACAGCAGCGCGCGTCCGCCGGAGCGGCCGATGCGCGCGACCACGTTCGGGCGCATCGCGACGGTCTCCTGGATTTCGACGCGAAATCCCCATTGCTCGAGCGTCTGCGCGAGCGCCTCGGCGCAGGCACGTTCGCCGGGACCATCGCTCACCAGCGACGGATTCCGCGAATCGATTGCGACGAGCGTCCGGGTCAGTGCGACGGCATCGCCACGAGCGGGAGTTGCGGTCATCGACGAGGTTCAGGGTGGTTCGCGAGTGGTGAAACGCAGAGAGCGCACCAGAAAGGTGCGCTCCCGAACGTCCGCGGAGTAGCCGGGGAGTGACCGCGCGCTATTTCTTCGGTGCGGCCTTCTTCTTCGCCGGCTTCTTCGAGGCCGGCTTCTTGGCCGCATGCTTCTTGACCACGTGCTTCTTGGTCGCCGGCTTTTTGACGGAATGCGTCTTCACCGCAGGCTTCGTGGCTGCCGGCTTGTGCACGACCGCCTTCAGCGCCGGCGCACCGGACTTGTGCGGCAGCACGGTTGGCGGCGCCGCCTTCGGCAGCGAGTACGGCACGGGCTTCAGCACAGCCTTCGGCTTCTGCTCGAGGCGCGGCGGCGGCTTCTTGCCTTTGTGCTTCTTCGACCAGGCATCCTCGGCTTCGCGGATCAAGCGGTCGGCTTCGTCCTGCGTCATCTGGCCGCGGCGGACCATGTATTGCACGAGGTCGCGTGCGCTCTCGAGCGTGAAGACCGAGAGACCCGCGGCGGCGCCGATGACTTCTTTCATCGCTGCCGCCATCTTGCTCCCGGCTTCCATGCTGATCTCGTGCGCCTTGGCGGCCATCTCGGCCACCGTGTCGCGCACGTCGGCACCGCGATGTCCGGGGTGACGGCGCACCGGCGGCACAGCGCCGGGAGTTACTGTTTCGACTGCAGCGGGTTTCGCCGCGGCAGGAGTCTTATCGGGCATTCGGTCTCGCTCCGGGCACGAGCAGGACACCGCTCGTGTGGCGGCATCGATGGACGCGCGGATCGGCCAGAATCGGGCCGTCAGATCGGTATCACGAGAAACCGCGCGAAGTATCAGGGGGCAAGTATACGGAAAAGGTGTAGCAGGGCAAGTGATGAAAGGGCAATGGATTGGGGTCATTTTCAGGTCGAAGTGCCTCTTCTCGACATCAAAACTCCGAAATTCTATGCTATCGAATAGATCTTCACGCAACAGTTATGAGTCACAATAGCGACATTATAGCATGAGTTTACCACTAAATGCTGTTCGCGTACTCGACCTATCCCGCGTGCTCGCCGGTCCACTCGCCACAATGATTCTTGGCGATCTTGGAGCGGATGTGCTCAAAATCGAGCGTCCGGGGTCCGGCGACGAGAGCCGCGGATGGGGTCCGCCCTTCGATTCGCGCGGCGAGAGCGCGTACTACCTCTGCTGCAATCGCAACAAGCTGAGCGTCGCCGCAGATCTTGATCAGAAGCACGACCAGGCCCTGTTGCGCAGTCTCATCGGCGGGGCAACGGTGGTCGTGGACAACTTTCGTCCGGGAACGCTGGCGAAACGACAGCTCGATCCCGCGGAGTTGCTCGCGAAGCACCCGCAGCTGATCTGGTGTACGATCACCGGTTTCGGCGCGGAGAGTTCACGGCCGGGGTACGATTTCGTCGTGCAAGCGGAATCGGGCTGGATGTCCATCACGGGAGAGGCTGGGGGCGCGCCACAGAAAACCGGCGTCGCGCTCGTTGATGTCGTCACGGGCAAGGATGCCGCGATCGCGATTCTCGCCGCGCTCGCGGGCGCGCGCCGGGGCACGCCCGTGGAGCGGCGGTTGATCGTCTCGCTCCAGCACAGTGCGGTCAGCGCGCTGGTCAACGTCGCGCAGAGCTCGCTGGTCACGGGCCGGGAGGCCGGGCGCTGGGGCAATGCTCACGCGAACCTCGTGCCCTACGAGCTGTTCGAGGCGAGCGACCGCGCGCTCGTGATCGCCGTCGGGAGCGACGCACAGTTCGCGGCCATGACGCGTGCGCTGGGTCTTCGAGTGCTCGACGATTCGCGTTTCGCCACGAACGCCGGCCGCCTCGCGCATCGCGCGGAAGTGGTTTCCGCGATTCGCGCGCGCGTCGCGACGAGGCCTGCCGCCGATTGGGTCTCGCTGATGGGGAGTTCCGGCGTCCCGTGCGGAGTGGTGCGCACGGTGCTCGAAGCGCTCGGCGACGTCGCCGCGTCGCCACTCACCGGTGTGATGCCGATGAAGCCCGCCGCGGTCCGGCGTGCGCCCCCGATGCTCGACGAGCACGGCGCGCTGGTGCGCGCGCACGGATGGGATGCGTTCGCGCGGGTGTGAACGACAGTCGCTAGAATGTTGCTGATGCCTTTCCGTCCCCGAATTCGCGCGACGATGTTGCCCGTCGCGACCGCCGCCTTCGGCGCACTCGCTCTCGCGTCGTGCGAGGGGAGCGCGTCGCATGTCGACGGTCCGAAGGGCGCGAGCGCATTCGACCACTTCGTCGTCATCGGCACCGGCCTCTCGATGGGGGCGCAGTCCGGCGGGGTTCTCTACGAATCGCAGATCGAGGCATGGCCGGCCCTGCTGGCGCATGCGGCGGGGGCGAATTTCAGCATGCCGTTGCTGCGCGCGCCCGGTTGCCAGCCGCCGCTCATCGCGCCGCTCGCGCTCTCGGTGTACCTGTCCGGCGTGAGCACCACGGGCATCGATTCGAGCTGCGCGGGGGCGCTCGACACCTTGACGCCGCCGCTGAACAGCCTCGCGATTCCCGGCGCGTCGGCGTACGCGGCGCTCAACCTCACGCCGAAGATCGTGCTGAACTCCGTCGTGGTCCCGTACAGCGCCGGCGACAAGGCGCGATATCCGCTTGTGCTCGGCTCGACGCAATCGCAGGTCACGGCGCTGCGCATCGAGGGCGCGTCGTTCGTATCGGTCGAGCTCGGTCTCACCGAAGTGCTGGGCGCCGCGACGAGTGGATTGCTCGTGGCGGCGACGTCGTACACGCAGGCCGCGCTGTATACGTACGTTCCCGCTTCCGTGTTCGCGCCGGTGTTCAGCGCGATTGCCGACAGCGTGAAGCTCACGGGAGCAAAGGTGGTGCTGCTGTCGGTGCCGAGGGTGAGCACGCTGTATGCGCTGCGCCCGGCCTCCGAGCTCTGGAACGACCGCACCGATCTCGCAGCGTTCGGCATCAACGTGATGGCGGATTGCAGCACGAGTGCGAATTTCGTCTTCACCGGCACGCTCGTGCCCTCGCTGGCCGCGAGCTACACCGCGTCCGGGACGACGCAGAATCTCTCGTGCACCGACATGCCGGGCACGGCCGATGCGATTCTCACGCCGGCGGACGTCGCCACGCTCGACGCGGTGGTAACGGAGATGAATGTGCAGATCCAGAAGGTCGCGCAGCAGAACGGATGGGCGTTCGCCGACCTCACGGGCGTGTATCCGCCGCCTGTCTCGTCCCGAACGGCATACACGGCGTCGGATCAGCTCACCTGTGTGTATCCGTATGGCAATTTCGTCTCGCTCGACGGCGTGTTTCCGAACCTGACCGGCCAGGCTGCGATCGCCACGACCGTCGCGAGCGCGATCGATTCGAGGTACGGGTTCTCGATCACGGTCGGCGCATCGTCACCCATCGGAGTCACGGCTGTGCGGCTATGCCCGTAGCACCCGAAGGAACCCCAATCGCCTCATCCCGTTACGCGATATCCGGCGCATCGTCATCTCTACGTGACGGCACCGGCACCTCTGGGTTTCGGGCGGCGGCGAGGTCTGTTCGCGACGCGCGTGAAGGGTTACACTAGCGTCGTGAAGACATCGCAGGCACAGCCACCGCAAGAAGACCAGATCGACGCGGATCAGGCGATCATCGACCGCGTTCTGGCCGGTGATCGGGAGTCGTTCGCCACGTTGATCGGCCGATACAGCGATCCGCTGTACCGGCATGCGGTCGGCATGACGGGGAGTCCCGACGACGCCGCCGACATTTTGCAGAATTCGTTCATCAAGGCGTATCAGCACCTGGGCGAGGTGCGCGGCCGCTTCGATGCGTGGGTATTCAGGATCGTGGCAAACGGGTGCAAGGACTGGCTGAAGAACATCCGGCGTACCCATCTCAGTTACGAAGAGGACGATCAGCCGTCTGGATATGAGACGCCTGAAGAAGAGCTGGACCGGGGTGAGTTGCGGGGGGACCTGGACGAAGCCCTGGGCGCGCTCCCGCCGTCGCTGCGCGAGGCGTTCGTGATGAAGCACGTCGAAGGACGGTCGTACGAGGAGATGGCTGAACTGCTCGAAACATCGGTCGGTGCCCTGAAGATGCGCGTCCATCGTGCACGCGAGGCATTGCAGAAACTGCTGGAGGAGCGATACCTGTGATGGACAATCTCGATCCGCGCGAAGCCGGCCGTGAAGAGGCCACCCCGCGCAAGCCTATGGAGCAAGAGCCGGCAATGACGGACCGCGAGGTGCCGCTGGCCTCGGCGCACACGCCCGAGGCGATTCACGCCTGGCTCGACGGCGAAAATGTGAACGAGTCGCAGCTGGCCGCGGCCGAGAAGGAGTACGCCTTCTGGCGCCGCGTCGAGGAAGAGACGGGGAAACGCCGCCGCATCAAGACGCCGACCTCGCTTCCGGGCGAGATCATGCGGGCGATCAAAAAAGACTGAACTGCGATGCGGGATGCGGGTTTCGACCCGATGCCGGATGCAGAACGGGAATGCGGGATGAGGAAACAAAAAGGGCGACCCTACCAGAGGGCCGCCCTTATGTTCTTCCAGTCCCGCTAGATCGCGTCCGACAGCGAGCTGAAGGTGAACTCGCGCACCTTGATCGCCGGCATGATCGTCGAGCCGCCGGCACCGAGGGCTTCCGACGCGTTGATGCGCATCGTGGGGCCCATCATCTCGAGATTGTTCAGGAAGAAGATCGGCGACTCGTTGAACCGGAAGTTCTTCACCGGATGCGAGATCTTGCCGTTCTCGATCAGGAACGTTCCGTCGCGCGTGAGGCCGGTGTTCACCAGCGTGCGCGGATCCACGCTGCGGATATACCAGAAACGCGTCACGAGAATTCCGCGCTCGGTGCTCTTGATCATCTCGGAGATGGACGACGAGCCGCCCATCATCTTGAGCGTGCCGCCGCCGCCGAAGCCCCGTCCGCCGCCGCCACTCGAGTGCGTCGGCTCCTTCCCCTGCTTCTGTGCCCAGAAGCGGTCGTAGTTCAGGTTCTTCACTACGCCGTTCTCGATCCATACCACGCGCTCCACCGGCATGCCGTCGCCGTCGTAGCCGCCGGCCGAGCTGGGTGAGTCGGCCGGATCGGAGAGGAGCGTCACGCGCTCGTCCACGACCTTCATCCCGATCTTGTTTCCGCCGCCGGGCTTGGAGAAGAACGAGCGTCCCTCGTCCGCGGGGCGTGCCTGCATCGCGCCGGCGATGAGCTGCACGAGATTGCCGACCGCCGTGTTCTCGAGAATGGTCACGTAACGCCCAGGCTCGACTGCGACCGGATCGCGCGACGTCTTGGCCTTCTCGACGGCCGTCGCCGCGACGTGCTGCGCGTCGATCTGGTCGAAGGTGTCGCCGTCGCTGCACGCCCACCCCGATCCGCTGCCGTCGGTCGTCCGCACGGTGGCCGTCATCGTCACGCTCGAACTCGAGTCGTACGCGAACAGTCCCTTCGAGTTCGCGAGCGCGCTCGAGCCGACGCGGCACTCGATGAATCCGGTGGAAACCAATCCGGCCGCGCGCGCCATCTCGGTGACTTTCTTCGCCGCGAGCGAGCGGTCGAGCGGGTTCGGCAGCGTGATGTCGCGCTCGCGGGCGGGCGGATAAGTGTGCGGGCCAAGTTCCGGCATCCGCTCGGGGTTCGGCGGCACGAGCTGCGCGATCTCATATGCCTGCTTCGCGGCGGCTGCGAGCGAGGTTTCGTCGAGACGGTTGGTCGTCACGCTCGAGAGCCGGTTGCCGACGATCGCCGTGATCGTGACAGACGTATCGCGGTTCTCACCCGACGTCGTGACCTGGTTCACGGCGAATCGCGTGTCGGCGCGCGCCGAGCTGCTGATCGAAACTCGCGTCTCGGGCGCGGGCGAAACGGACAGCGCGCGCTTCGAGATCTCCTCGGCTTCCTGACGGGTGAGGATCCCCGCGGGAGTGAGCAGCGATTTTGGTGCGGTGTACGAGCTCACGCTCTCCTCCCGGTGTTGATGATGTTCACCTGCTTGAAGCGCGCGGGTACGCAGCCGTGGCTGATCGCGTTCGACTGGCCGGGCTGTCCTTTCGCGTCGCCGAACGCGCCGCCCAAGTGGTACGAGCGCGGGCCCGCGATGAGCTCCATCGACCCCCAGAACTCAGGAGTGCGGAACTGATAGGCGACGTCCTTCAGCATGCCGGTGATCTTGCCGCCCTTGATCTCGTAGAAGCACTGGCCGGCGAACTGGCCGTTGTAGCGCTGCTGGTCGATCGAGAACGAGCCGTCGCCGATGATCGCAATCCCCTTGTCCGTCTGCGAAATGATGTCTTCCCAGGTATAGTCGTTCTTGCCGGGAAGGAGCGAGACATTCGGCATCCGCTGGAACTGCACGTCGGCCCAGCTCTGCGCGTACGAGCAACCGTACGAGCGCACGGGCTTGCCGACTTTCTTATAGTACCACTCGAGCATCGACGCCTGCTCCCGCGTGGTCTGGTAGTCGACGAAGATTCCGTCCTTGATGATGTCGAACCGGATGGGCTTCACGGCCTCGTCGTCCCAGCCGATGGCCGCGAGCGAACCGGGCTGCTCGCGATCGCCCTGGATGTTCATGACGCTCGATCCGAACTTGAGCTGGCCGAGCACCTTCTCGGGCGGCGCGACGAAGCTCGTGCCGGCGTAGTTGGCCTCGTAGCCCAGCGCGCGATCGAGTTCCGTGGGATGCGCGACGGTTTCGTGCAGCGTCAGCCAGAGATTCGACGGGTGCAGCACGAGATCGTACTTTCCCGGATCGACCGCCCTCGCGGAGAGCTTCTCGACGGCGTCGTTCGCCCATTTCACCGCGTTCTCACCGAGCTTGGCGTTGAGCACGTGCTCGTAGCCGAGTCCCATCGGTGCGACGTCGTTCGACGCGCGCGACTGGAAATCGGTGCGGTCCTCGGAGACGGCGGTGACCGTCATCGACGGCTGCGTCCGGTAGATCGTCTGAACGATGTACGAGCCGTCGCTCGTCATCAGCGTCTTCTCCTCGCGCAGGAAGAACATGCTCGAGGTGACGTTGCGCACCTGTTTGACCTTCGCGGCTTCCGCGTTGGCAGCGAGGAGCAGGGCGACCTTGTCGACGATCGGGATCGTGAAGGGATCCGTCGCGATCGGGCTCTTCCACTCGCCCACCTGGTTTCCGGGCGTCGGCGCGAGCACCACGGGATGGAGCTGGCTCGCCCGGTTCGCCTTGGCCTGCGTGATCGCCGACTTGGTGATGGACGCCACGGCGTCCTTCGTGAGCTGGCTCGTCGCGGCGAAGCCCCACGCGCCATCGACCAGCGTGCGCACGCCGATGCCGTAGGTGTCGTTGTCGCTCACGCCCTGCACGATCTTGTCGCGCGTGTTCACGTTCTGCTGGCGACGTGCGGAAACGCGCACGTCGGCGTACGAGGCGCCGGAACTCTTGGCGACGTCGAGCGCGACCTGCATGAGTTCGCGCGTCGCGGGGTCGCCGATCGTCGGCGTCGGTCTGGTGGCGGCGAAGATGTCGCCACCGGAGAGGATCCGGGCGCCGACTGCCGTGGTCGCGGCGACGGTGGCGCTGGTCTTCAGGAATTCGCGGCGTGAATGAGCCACTGGCGGTTCCGGGTGATGAGGGTGAAAGTATCGTGAGAAGATACGTCGCTCACTCCCTGCTTGTTGAGGTCTTTCCATGCTCAGCCGTCCCAATGCCGACGAATATTTCGAGTATTACGGCAAATACATCGCGCTCGTGCCGGAAGGCGACGTTCGCGATCATCTGCGCACCCAGCTCTTCGAGACCGTCGCGCTGCTCGAGGGGGTGACCGACGCCAAGGCGGAGAAGGCGTACGGGGCGGGGAAGTGGACACTCAAGGAAGCGGTGCTCCATATGTCGGATACGGAGCGCGTGTTCGCCTATCGGATGCTGCGCATCGGGCGCGGGGATGCCACGCCGCTGACCGGATTCGAGCAGGATGAATGGGTGCCGCATTCGAGCGCGAACAAGCGCGCGATGGCCAATCTGGTGATGGAGTTCGCCGCCGTCCGCGCGGCGACGATCGCACTGGTGGATTCGCTGTCAGCCGAGGCGTGGGTGCGGAAGGGAACCGCGAGTGGGCACACGATCTCGGCGCGCGCCCTCGCGTACATCGCGGCGGGGCATGAGAGACATCATCTCAACATCATTCGGGAGAGGTACCTCACTTCTTGACTGCAAACGGCATCGACGTCTGACAGCTGTCGTCTGACGTCGTTGCCGCGGCGGTTGCAGTTAGATGTGAATCGCGCGCCCCGAAACCGCGAGTGCGGCCTCCTTCACCGCCTCGCTGAGCGTCGGATGCGAGTGGACCGTGATCCCGATATCCTCGCTCGTCCCCCTGAACTCCATCGCGAGCACCACCTCGCTGAGCAGATCGGAAACGTTCGCGCCGATCATGTGACAGCCGAGGATCTCGTCCGTCTGCGCGTCGCAGACGAACTTCACGAAGCCGCTCGTCTCCGCCATCGTGCGGGCGCGGCCGTTCGCGGAGAACGGGAACTTGCCGACCTTGTACGCTCGTCCGCTCGCCTTCACCTCGTGCTCGGCGAGACCCGCCGTCGCGATCTCGGGCCAGGTGTACACGATTGCCGGCATGTTGTGGTAGTGCATGTGCACCGGCTTGCCCGCGATGACTTCCGCCGCGATCACGCCTTCCTCCTCGGCCTTGTGCGCGAGCAGCTTGCCGCCGGTGACGTCGCCGATCGCGAAGACGTTCGGAAGGTTCGTGCGCATTTCGTCGTTGACGTTGATTTCGCCGTGTGATCCGAGCGCCAGCCCGAGTGCCGCGGCGTCGACGCCGGCCATCGCCGGCTTCCGGCCGATCGAGACGAGGACGTAGTCACCCTCGAACACCTGCTGCACGCCCTGCTCTTCGACGTTCACGATCACGCGGGTCCCGTCGCGCATCCCGCCGGTCACCTTCGCGCCGGTATGGATCTCGAGTCCCTGCTTGCGGAAGATCCTGTCCGCTTCCTTGACGATGTCTTCGTCGTTGCCGGGAAGGATCGTCGGTGCGTACTCGATGACGGTGACCTTCGCGCCGAGCCTGCGCCACACCGAGCCGAGCTCGAGGCCGATGACGCCGCCGCCGATGACGATCAGGTGCTTCGGCACGTCGGGGATCTTCAGGGCGCCGACATTCGAAAGCACGCGTTCTTCATCGAACTTCAGGAACGGAAGTTCCGTCGGCACCGAACCCGTCGCGATGATGACGTTCTTCGGCGTGTAAATCGTCGAACTTCCGTCGCCGGCAGTAACGTGAACGGCGTTGCCGGCCTCGAGCGCGCCCCAGCCCTTGGCCCATGTGACCTTGTTCTTCTTGAACAGAAACTCCACGCCGCGCGTGTTCGCGCCGACGACGTCGTCCTTGCGCTTCATCATCTGCGCGAGGTTCAGCGTGACGCCGCCCACCGAGAA
>PMYN01000137.1:41030-41801 GCA_003171215.1 Gemmatimonadota bacterium
ATGCAGCCGACGTTCACGCACGTTCCGCCGAGCGTCTTGTCGCCCTCGACGCAGACGGTGGTGAAGCCGAGTTGCGCCGCGCGGATCGCGGCGACGTAGCCGCCGGGACCGCCGCCGATGACGAGGACGTCCGGGGTGAGAGACGTTTCGTTGGTCATTGCCTTATCATGAAAGAGAGATCCGAACCGGAAGTTAGCGTGACACCCGAACTCCCAGGAGAGGGCCATGCGGATCATTCGATGGTTGGCGCTTGTGATCGTGACGGCGTTCGTGCCGCTCGCGCGCGGCGGAGCGCAAACGTGTCAGGGAACTGCACAGTTCCGGGAGGGGAAGGCCCGCATTGGCGTCGACTACCAGCGCTCCAGCGACCTCGACTATTATCGGGCCGGCATCGCGTACGGCGTCCAAGGCTCGTTCTTCGGCGGTGTGAGCGTCGACGAAACGCAACCAAGCCACGGCGGCGCGTCGACTACCGGATTCGGCGGCAGCCTTGGCTACCAGTTCCACTGGGTCGACACGCCGTTCCAGGTCTGTCCGCTCGTGACCCTGAATTACGCCTCCGGCAACGGCGCCAACACCACGTCGATGGGGTTCGGCGGGAGCCTGGGGTATCGCGTGGAGGTACAGTCCGGCTTCGATCTCGTCCCGGCGGCTGGCATCCGCTGGATGTCGAACAGCACATCCTCCAGCGGGAGCAGCTCCAGCATCGGGAGCATCTCCAGCAGCGAAGTCTTCATGAACTTCGGCATGGTGTTCCACCGGGTCTGGTCG